>JBPCJB010000021.1:0-4419 GCA_051005735.1 Gaiellaceae bacterium
ACGAGCCCACCGTGGAGGCGAGCGACGCGAAGACTCTGCTTGCGAGCAGCGGGTCGTGCGGGGGCGAGCCGCCGGCGACTGCGGGCTGCAACGCCGTCGGCTCGGGCCGCGTCCACATCGCGAGCAGGACGCGGAGGTAGTAGTAGAGCGAGATCGCCGTCCCGATCACGCCGGCGACGACGAGCCACCACCAGCCGGACTCGTACGCGGCCGAGAAGACGTAGAACTTGCCCACGAGCCCGCCGGTCAGCGGCATCCCCATCAGGCCGAGCAGGAACACCCACATCGAGGCTCCGAGGAACGGGCGCTCCCAAAGGAAGCCGCCGAGGTTGTCGAGCGTCACCGGGACGCCGAGCTCTCGCTCCCGCGCGGCGACGACGGCAAACGACCCGATCGACATCGCGCTGTAGGGGATCAGGTAGTAGAGGAGCGCCCGACCGCCGAGCTCGCTGTTCGCCGCGATCGCGATCAGCATGAAGCCCGCGTGCGAGACCGAGGAGTAGGCGAGGAGCCGCTTGACGTCGCGCTGCACGAGCGCCGCGATGTTGCCTACTGCGAGCGAGACGATTGCGATCACCGCGACAGCGACGGTCCAGAGATGCTCCTGCTCCGGGAAGGCGACCGTGAGCACCCGTAGCGTCAGCACGAGCGCGGCCACCTTCGTCGCCGCCGACATGAAGGCCGTCACGGAGGTCGGCGCGCCCTGGTAGACGTCCGGCGTCCACATGTGGAACGGGGCGGCCGAGGCCTTGAAGCCGAGCCCAGCGACGATCATCGCGAGCCCCGCGAGGAGAAGCGCGTCGTCCGTCACCCCGGCCGCGGCGATCTCCGCGAACCCGAGCTCGCCCGTGGCGCCGTAGACGAGCGCCGAGCCGAAGAGCAGGATCCCCGAGCCGAAGCTGCCCACGATCAGATACTTGAGCCCGGCCTCGAGCGACGTCTCGCGATGGGTGTCGAGCGCGCAGAGGATGTAGAGCGCGAGCGAGAACCACTCCAGCCCGAGGAAGAGCGTCATCAGGTTCGAGGCGCCGACGAAGAAGACCATCCCTGCGCCTGCGGCTGCGAGGAGCGCGTAGTACTCGCCCGCGTGGTCGCGGCGTGTCTCGCCCCAGGAGACGAGCACCGAGAGGGCGCCGGCGCCCGCAAGGACGATTGCGGCCAAGGCAGCCCAACGGTCGCGGGTCATCGACTCGTTCAGGAGCGGCTGCGCGTCGGGGGTGCGGTCGAAGAGGAAACCGGCGAGTACGCCCGCCGTCACGAAGCCGCCGAACACGACGAACGCGGCGAACGCGCGCCGGAACCAGGCGGGCCCGATCACGGACACGAGTAGCGCGATCCCAGCGGCGGCGAGCAGCGCGAGCGTGGGCGAGAGCGCGAGCCAGTCGACCTTCGGGGTCTCGATCATTCGGCGGCCTCCGTGACGTCGGCGCGCTGGATCGGAAAGTTGCGCTCGGTGATCGAGTTGGGCGAGGCGGAGAGGAAGAGGAGCGCGGCGAGCAGCGGGAGCACGACCGCGAGCTCGGCCGGCCGGAGGTCGAGCGCCTCGTCACGCACCGCTTCGCCGCGCGAGCGGTGGAGCACCGCCGAGATCAGGCGGAGCATGTACATCGCGGCGAGCACGATCGCGCCGGCGCCGATCACGGCCCAGCCCCAGCCTTCGGCGTAGATCCCGGCGAGGATCAAGAACTCGCCCGCAAAAGAGACCGAGCCTGGCACGGCGAGCGCGATGATCCCGACGACGAGGAGCACCGTCGCGAGCTCCGGGCGCTCGCGCGCCAGCCCGCCGAGCCGGGCGAAGGCGCTCGTGCCGGTGCGCGTCTCGAGCATCCCGGCGAGCAGGAAGAGCGTCGCCGAGACGAGCCCGTGCGCGACCGACTGGAGGATCGCGCCGTTGATCCCGAGCTCGTTCAGCGAGAAGAGGCCGAGCACGATCAGCCCCATCTGGGCCATCGACGAGTACGCCGTCACCGAGCGGACGTCCCGCGCCCGAAAGGCGAGCAGCGAGCCGTAGACGAGCCCGGTCGACGCGGCCACGAGAATCGGCGCCTGGAAGTCCTGCACCGGCTCGGGGAACTTGGCGATCGCGATCCGGAAGAGGCCGTAGACGGCAGCCTTCGAGACGACGCCCGAGAGGATCGCCGCAACCTCGGGCGGCGACTCGCGATAGGCGTCCACGAGCCAGCCGTGGAAGGGGAAGAGCGGCGCCTTCACCGCGAACGCGGCCAGGAAGCCGAGGAAGACCCAGTCGTTCGAGGAGACGCCCGACTCGACGAGGTCGAAGGTGCCCTGCGAGAGCCCGAAGACGATGATCGAGGCCAGCACCAGCAGCGAGCCGGCCATCGTGTAGACGACGAACTTGACGGTTGCGAACGCGCGCCGCTCCCCGCCCCAAACGCCGATCAGGACGTAGAGCGGGATCAGCATCGCCTCGAAGAAGACGTAGAAGACGAGCAGGTCCTGAGCGGCGAAGACACCGACGATCGAGCCGGTCAGGAAGAGCAGCAGCCCGTGGTAGGCGCGCGCCCGCTCGCGGTTCGCCCAGGTCGCGTAGCCGATCGCGGCGGCGCAGACGAGCACGGTCAGGCCGGCCAGCCAGAGCGAGAAGCCGAAGAAGCCGACGTGGTAGGAGACGCCGAGGTCGCTGAACCAGCTCTGCCGGTCGACGAGCTGCAGGCTCTCGCCGAAGTCGAACCGGCCGACCGCGACGGCGAAGAGCGCGACTTCCGCGAACGCGATCACCGTGGCGACGATGCCAGGGGCGCGACCGGCGAAGGGCAGCAGCCAGACGAGGAGTGCGCCCGCGAGCGGGAGGAAGATCAGCGCGGTCGTCACTGTCGAGCCCTCATTGCACCGCGACGAAGACGACGACGAGGACTGCGACGGCCGCGGCGATCGCGAGCGCATAGCTGCGGAGATAGCCGCTCTGCGCCTCGCCGAGCGCGCCGCCCGCCCGGCGGGCGCCGAGCGAGACGCCTGCGATCGAGCCCCCGATCAGCGGCTCCTCGATCCAGCGCCGCCAGATTCCCGCGAGCCACACCGCGGGCCGGTAGAAGAGCGCGTCGTAGAGCTCGTCGAAGTAGAGCTTGTGCTCGAGCACGTTGCGGACGGACGCGGCGCGCGGCAACTCCCGGGGACGGCGCGGCGCGTAGAACGCCCACGCGATTCCCATCCCGAGGAGCCCGAGCCCGACCGCGAAGGCGCTCGCGACGTAGTCCTGCGTCACCGACGGCTCGACGAGCGGCTCGGCGACGACCTCGAGCCAGTCGCCGAACGGATGCCAAACGCCCGCGATCTGAACCCAGCCGCCGACGATCGCGAGCAGCGTCAGCACAGCGACCGGCACGGTCATCGTCCACGGCCCTTCGCCGTGGCCTTGCCCATGCGAGTGCTGCTTGACGAGCGGCGAAGGCTCGCCGAGGAAGACGACGAAGAGGAGCCGGAAGGTGTAGATCCCGGTGAGGAGCGTCCCGGCCAATCCTGCCGCGAACAAGGCTTGCCCATAGCTCCCGCTCGCCAGGGCTGCGGCGATGATCGAGTCCTTCGAGAAGAAGCCCGAGAGCGGCGGGATCCCGACGAGCGCCAGTGAGCCGATCAGAAACGCGAGGTACGTCCGCGGCATCGGCCGGCGCACACCGCCCATCCGGCGGATGTCCTGCTCGCCGGCGAGGTGGTGGATCACGAGCCCGGCGGCCATGAAGAGGAGCGCCTTGAAGAAGGCGTGCGTCAGCAGGTGGAACATCCCGCTCCCGTAGGCGCCGAGCCCGACGCCGACGAACATGTAGCCGATCTGGGACATCGTCGAGTAGGCGATCACGCGCTTGATGTCCGTCTGGACGAGCGCGATCAGCCCCGCGACGAGGAGCGTGATCGCCCCCAGGCCCGCCGCGAGGTCCTGAATCGAGGGCGCCAGCTCGAAGAGCGGATGGGCTCGCACGATCAGGTAGACGCCGGCGGTGACCATCGTCGCCGCGTGGATCAGGGCCGAGACAGGCGTCGGGCCCTCCATCGCATCGGGGAGCCAGGTGTGGAGCGGAATCTGCGCCGACTTCGCGACCGCGCCGCCGAGGAGGCCGAGCGCGACGAGGTTCAGCGCCGTCGAGGACATCACCTCCGCGCCGTCGAAGGCGCCGGCGAGCTCGAGCGTCCCCGTCTGCCAGATCAGGACGAAAAAGGCGAGCGCCATCGTCGCGTCGCCGAAGGCGTTCATGACGAACGCCTTCTTCGCCGCCGCGACCGCCTCCCGCCGCTCGTGCCAGAAGCCGATCAGCAGGTACGAGGCGAGCCCGACGAGACCCCAGCCGACGAGCAGGATCAGGAAGTTCCCCGCCTGCACGAGCAGGAGCATCGAGAAGACGAAGAACGACATGTAGGCGAAGTAGCGCCGCTCCTCGTCGGCGCCGTCCATGTAGCCGACCGAGT
>JBPCJB010000022.1:0-7412 GCA_051005735.1 Gaiellaceae bacterium
GTCGCAAATTGCGTCCTTTTCTTTTCATACAACCACGACTGCCATCCGTGCCTGTTGCGCAAACCTTCAGTGAGCCAAGTGAGGTGACTCTAATGGGTGCGCCCCGACTCCGGCGCACGCAGCTTCAGGGGTCTTGGCGCGAAAAGGGATCCCCTCCCGGGGATCCCTTTTCTGCCTGCGCCACAAATAAGTTCAGCGAGCCGGGTGCGCTTTCGTCCGCCACCTCGACGAACTTTCGGCATCAGCCTTGCGGCGTCCTCCTACGGCCTATCGGTGTGGACTCGACCTACTCGCGTCCCGTGCTCGCTGCAAGGGGGAAGCTACGGGGGCTGCCGGCGGGGGTCAAGACCTCGAAAGGTGAAGAAGTCGCAAATTGCGCACTTTTCCTTGTGAGCAGTTCGAAATTGCCAAGGTTGCCGTACGCTCGCCTGTCGGCGGGAGGCGACGGGGGGCTCCGGCGGCCCACGCAAGCCTCCTCACGTTAAAGAAATTCAGCGAGCCGGTGGCGGTTTCGTCCGCTCCTCCGACTGACGTTTCCGCTTCCGCGTACTCGCCTGCCGGTGGAGCCTCGACCTAATCCCGCTCCGTGCTCGCTGCAAGGAGGAAACTAGGGGCCTGTGCGGTGGAGGTCAAGAGCCGATCCGGCTCGCTTCCCGCAAATTGCGATCTTTTCTTTTTCATGCAGGCGAAGTTGCCAATGCTTGCTCATGCTCTTAAGGAGGATCCGCCCGTCGGCCGGGACGGACACCGCGCACCGGAATCTATGCTCCCGCCCGTCGGGGCTGCAAGAAGTGGCGCCCCGGAAGCTCGCAAAGAGCGGTAAACGAGCGAAAGGAAGCAGGAGTGGAGAGCTTCAGCGGCAGGCACGTCGTCGTCACGGGCGGCGGGGTGGGAATCGGCAGGGCGATCGCGGAGCGCCTGGCGGCGGAGGGCGCCACGCTCTCGCTGCTCGCGCGCGAGCTCGAGCGACTCCAGCTCGTCGCCGGCGCGCTCGGCGCCCACGCCGGCCGCTGCGACATCCGCGATCGAGCGCAGGTGGAGGACGCGTTCGCTCGAGCCGTGGAGGTGAACGGCCCGATCCATGGGCTCGTCGCCTGCAGCGGTATCGGCGGCCCGAACGAGGACGGACCCGACGATCGCTTCGACGACGTCGTCGCCACGAATCTTTCCGGCACCTACTACTGCGCCCGCGCTGCCATGAGCCGGCTCGCCGAGGAGACGGCGCCGCGGCACCTCGTCGTCATCTCCTCGATCCTCGCGCGGATCGCAGTGCCGGGCTACACGGGGTACTCGGCGTCGAAGGCCGGGCTCCTCGGACTCGTTCGCTCGCTGGCCGCCGAGCTCGCACCCGCGAACATCCAGGTGAACGCGGTGTGTCCCGGCTGGGTCGACACGGAGATGGCCTGGACGGGGCTCGACGGGCTCGCGCAGGCGATCGGCGGGACGCGCGAGGAAGCCTACCGCCAGGCGATGCGCGAGGTTCCGCTCGGGAGGATGGGACAGCCGGCCGAGATCGCCGGGACGGTGGCGTGGCTCCTCTCCCCGGACGCAAACGGCGTCACCGGGCAGGCGATCGACCAGAACGGCGGCGCCTGGGTGGGGTAGGCGTAGGATCGAGCTCGTGCCGAGGAGATCGGGATGAGCGCGGCTCGTCGGCCGCTGATCGGGGTCACCGCGTACGCCGAGCCAAGCGTCCGCTGGGGCTCGTGGGACCTCCCCGCGGCGCTGATCCCGCTCGCCTACGTGCGCGCGGTGGAGGAGGCCGGTGGCCGGCCGCTGCTCGTGCCGCCGAGCGAGGAGGGGATCGAGGAGACCCTGGCGGCGCTCGACGGGCTTCTTTTCTCAGGTGGGTCCGACCTCGATCCCGATCTCTACGGCCGCACCGCTCATCCGGCGACGAACGGCGTCCGGCCGGAGCGCGACCGCGGCGAGCTTGCTCTGCTGACCGCGGCGCTCGAGCGTGACCTGCCAGTGTTGGCGGTCTGCCGCGGCTCGCAGGTGCTGAACGTGGCTCGCGGCGGCGACCTGGTGCAGCACCTCCCGGACGCGGTCGGCCACGAAGAGCACCGACCCACGCCCGGGGCGTTCGCCGAGCACGAAGTCGACGTCGAGGTCGGCTCGCGGATCGGTGCCCTGCTCGGCCGGCGCGTACCCGTCAAATCGCATCATCATCAGGGCTTCGGGCGCGTCGGCGAAGGGCTCGTCGAGGCTGCGTGGGCCGAGGACGGGACGCTCGAGGCGCTCGAGGATCCGTCGAAGCGCTTCGCGGTCGGCGTCCTCTGGCATCCCGAGGAGGGGGCCGACGGCGCCTTGGTCCGCGCGCTTGTCGAGGAGGCGCGGCGCTACCGGACGGAGCCACGCACCTCCTAGGAGGGGTGGCTAGCGCTACGATGACACTGCCGTAAGGGGAGCTCGGGACAGCCGGGCTGAGAGGGCGGACGAGAGCGCCGCCGACCCACGACCTGATCTGGGTAATGCCAGCGGAGGGAAGGTGAGTGCATGGTCGAGAACGCCATCGTCGTTGCAGCTTCGGCTCCACCGAGTCACGCGGCGCCGATCATCGCCGAAGGCGCGTTCGTCGTCGCAGCGGACGGGGGCGCGGACACCGCGTTGGCGCTCGGGCTCCACGGCGATCGGGCGATCGGCGACTTCGACTCGATCAGCTCCGCAGGCCTCGCCGCGCTCGAGCGGGCCGGGACGCGGATCGAGCGGCACGCGGCCGCCAAGGATGCGACCGATCTCGAGCTGGCGCTCGACGCGGCGCTCGCGGCAGAGCCGCGTTCGCTCCTCGTCGTCGGCTCGGCCGAGGGCCGGCTCGACCACGTGCTTTCCTCTCTCGAGTTGCTTGCGAGCTCACGGTATGCGGGCGTCGAGCTCGACGCCCGGCTCGGAGCCGCGCTCGTGCACGTGATCCGCGACTCTCGCGCGATCGAGGGCACGCCAGGCGAGCTGCTCTCCCTCCACGCGGTGCACGGAGCAGCGCGCGGCGTCGTCACCGAGGGCCTCCGCTATCCGCTCGTGGTCGAGACGCTCGAGCCTGGCTCGAGTCGGGGCGTCTCGAACGTCTTCGCCGAGCCGGCTGCGCGCGTCTCGCTCGACGACGGCGTCCTGCTCGCGATCAGGCCCGGGGTCGAACAGTGAAGCGGCTGGTGCTCCTCGGTCTCGTCGTGCTCGCGGTCGGCTGCGGCGCGCAGGAGGCGGGCGAGCCGGGCGAGGTCGTCCTCGTCACCCACGACTCTTTCGTCGTCTCCAAGCCCGTTCGCGCGGCTTTCGAGCAGGAGACCGGCCTGCGGCTGCGGATCCTCCAGACGGGCGACGCGGGGGCGGCGCTCAATCGCGCGCTGCTCACGAAGGGCAATCCCGAAGGGGACGTCTTCTTCGGCGTCGACAACAACCTCAGCTCGCGCGCCCTCGACGAGGATCTGTTCGAGCCGTACGAGCCGGGCGCGCTCGACGCCGTCCCCGACCGCTACGAGCTCGACCCGGAGCACCGCCTCACCCCGATCGACCACGGCGAGGTCTGCCTCAACGTCGACAAGGGCTGGTTCGCGGAGCGGAATCTGGCGCCGCCGCGCTCGCTGGACGAGCTCACCGACGCTCGCTACCGCGGGCTCCTCGTCGTCCAGAACCCGGCGACCTCGACTCCCGGGCTCGCGTTCGTCCTGGCCACGGTCGCCCGCTTCGGCGAGCCGGGCTGGCAGGAGTTCTGGCGGAGACTCCGCGCCAACGACGTGCTCGTCGTGGACGGCTGGGAGGCGGCGTACACGGCCGAGTTCTCCGGCGCCGGCGGGAGCGAGGGGACGCGGCCGATCGTCGTCTCCTACGCCTCGAGTCCTCCGGCCGAGGTCGTCTTCGCCGGAGAGCCGCTCGACGAGGCGCCCACCGCGGTCGTCGAGGACAGCTGCTTCCGCCAGATCGAGCTCGCAGGCGTTCTCCGCGGGGCGCGAAACGAGGCGGGCGCGCGTGAGCTCATCGACTTCATGCTCGGCGAGCGCTTCCAGGCCGACCTGCCGCTCTCGATGTTCGTCTTCCCCGTGCGCGAGGGGGTCGAGCTGCCCGACGCGTTCCGGCGCTTCGCGCTCGTGCCCGAGGACCCGCTCGAGCTCTCGGCCGAGGAGATCGGCGAGAACCGCGATCGCTGGATCGGGGAGTGGACGTCGATCGTGCTCCGTTGAGTCGCGTCTCGCTCGCGGCTGCCGCGACGGCCCCGCTCGCGTTCTTGGCCGTCTTCTTCGCCTATCCGCTGGCAACGATCGTCGGACGTGGGCTGGCGGAGGGCGGCTCGAGCTCGTTCGCGCTCGGCGAGACGGCCCGGATCGCGTGGTTCACGACCTGGCAGGCCGCCCTCTCGACCGTGCTCACCCTTGCGCTCGGCCTCCCGCTCGCTTGGGCCGTCGGCCGCTTCGCGTTCCGCGGCCGCTCGGTCGTGCTCGCCCTCGTGCTGGTGCCGTTCGTGCTCCCGACGCTCGTCGTCGCGACGGCGTTCGTCGCCCTCCTGCCCGAGCGGCTCGACCAGAGCGTCTCGGCGATCCTGCTCGCCCACGCTTTCTTCAACGTCGCCGTCGTCGTGCGCATCGTCGGCGGCTACTGGGCGGGACTGGACCGGACGACCGAAGCCGCGGCGGCGGTGCTCGGCGCCGGCACCTGGAAGCGGTTACGCGAGGTGGCGCTGCCGCAGCTCGCGCCCGCGCTCACGGCTGCGTCGGCGCTCACGTTCCTCTTCTCCTTCACCTCGTTCGGGGTGATCCTCGTCCTCGGTGGCCCGCGGATCGCCACGCTCGAGACCGAGATCTACAACCAGGCCGCGCGGCTCTTCGACCTACGGACCGCCGCTGTGCTGTCGCTCGTCCAGCTCGTGGCGGTGGCTGCGATCGTCGTCGTCGCGAGCCGACTCGAGGGCAGTCTCGCGGGACGCTCTGCGACCGCGTGGCGGACTCTGAGCCGGCCGCTCGGGCATGAGCGACTGCTCGTCGGCTCGATCCTGGCGGTCTCGGCAGCAGTGCTCGCGCTGCCGGTTGCCGCGCTCGTCGGGCGCTCCCTCTCGACGTCGACCGGCATCGGCTTCGACCACTACCGCGCGCTCGGACGGGAGACGAGCGTCCTCCTCGTAACGCCCTGGGGGGCCGTCGCCAACTCGCTGCTCTTCGCCACTCTCGCCACCTGCCTCGCCCTTGCCGTTGGCGGGCTGCTGGCGGTCGCGCTCGCGCGCCTCAGGCCCGGCTGGCTCGACGGGCTCGTCCTTCTCCCGCTCGGCGGTTCGGCGGTCATGCTCTGCTTCGGCTTCGTGATCGCTTTCGACGAGCCGCCGCTCGAGCTTCGTGGATCCGCCCTGCTCGTTCCCGTCGCGCAGGCGCTCGTCGCGGCCCCGTTCGTCTTCCGGATCGTCGCTCCCGCGCTTCGCTCGATTCGGCCCGAGCTTCGAGAGGCCGCAGCGCTGCTCGGCGCCTCGCCGCTGCGCGTGCGGCGCGAGATCGACCTGCCGCTCGTCGGACGGGCGCTCGGCGGCGCTGCGGGATTCGCATTCGCGATCGCGCTCGGCGAGTTCGGCGCCACGGTCTTCGTCTCCCAGGCCGACCGGCCGACGCTTCCGGTCGCGATCTTCCGCTTCCTCGGGCGCCCGGGCGCCGAGAATCAGGGCGCGGCGGCGGCGCTCGCGGTCGTCCTGGCGCTCCTAGCTGCGACAGCGGCCGTCGCTGCGGACCGCGCCGGGGGGAGGCGGAGCCCGCTGTGAGGCTGAGCGTGGAGGATCTTGACGTACGCTTCGACGGCGCGGCCGCGCTCCGCGGCGCCTCGCTCGACGTGGCCGCCGGCGAGACGCTGGCGCTCCTCGGTCCGAGCGGCTGCGGCAAGTCGACGCTGCTGCGCGCGATCGCGGGGTTGCAGCGTCTCGCCGGGGGCCGCGTCCTCCTCGACGGCAGCGACCTCGCCGGAGTGCCTCCGCACCGCCGCGGGATCGGGCTGACGTTTCAGGAGCACGCGCTCTTTCCCCACCGCGATGTCGCCGGGAACATCGGTTTCGGGCTGAGGATGACAGGAGTTCTGCGGCTCGAGCGCGCTCGTCGGGTCGCCGAGCTGCTCGGGCTCGTCGGGCTCGACGGGCTGGGCGAGCGCTCGGTCGAGACGCTCTCCGGGGGTGAGCAGCAGCGAGTGGCATTGGCACGCGCCCTCGCGCCCGACCCGCGCGTGCTGCTCCTGGACGAGCCGCTCGGCTCGCTCGACCGACCGCTCCACGACCGGCTGCTTGCCGAGCTGGCGGAGCTCTTCGCACGCCTGGAGCAGACTGTCCTCTACGTGACGCACGACGTGACCGAGGCGTTCGCGCTCGGGGACCGCGTCGCCGTGATGCGGGCGGGCCGGATCGAGCAGGCGGCGACCCCGGACGAGCTCTGGTCGCGGCCCGCGAACGCCTGGGTGGCTCGGTTTCTGGGGCTCACGAACCTCGAGTCGCTGGGGGAAGGGAAGGTTCGGATCACGCGACCCGAAGCCGTGGGCGTTCGCAGTCGGCCGGACGGCGAAGCGGTCGTCCTCCACGCGAATCGAAGCGGAGCGGCGGTCAGGCTGAAGGTGCGCGACTCGACAGGTCGCGAGCTCGAGGCGGTCGTGGCCGGCGTCAACGCCCCGGAGACCGGCGACCGCGTCACGGTGGCGATCGATCCCGCAGGCGTCGTCGTCGTTCCCGAGGGCTGATCCCCAGTCGCTATGCGCCGACGACCTGGACGAGCCAGCGCCGGTCGCGCGCGCGGTCGAGCTCCAGGAAGAGGACGCGCTGCCAGGTGCCGAGGCAGAGCTCGCCTTCGCGAACGGGGATCGACTCGCCGGCGGGGCCGAGCAGCATCGACATGCAGTGCGAGTGGCCGTTCCCGAAATCCATGTCCTCAGGGCACACGTTCTCGGTCCGCTTGTCCCAGTCGTCGTGGGCGTAATAGTGGTCGCTCGGCACGAGTCGGCGCAGGAGGACGGCGAAGTCCTCGAGGAAGCCGCTCTCGAACTCGTTCACCCGCACCGAGCAGGTCGTGTGCGGCGAGTAGACGCAGCAGATTCCGTCGCGCACGCCGCTCGCCGCCACGGCGTCGCGGACCTCGTCGGTGATGTCCTTGACGGAGAGGCCCCCTGCCGTCCGGAGCTGGGTCTCCTGCTGGTAGGCCTTCACGTGTGTCCTCTCGTACGTAGCCAAAGGGATGACATTGTGACAGTCGCGGGACAAAGTCCGCGGACTCGACCGGTCCGGCTGCGTTACGCTCGCCCCTCCTCGGCGTTACCGCATCTGTGCGCTCTTGGGGGCTCCCAGCCGGACGAGCCGGCTCCGCCCGCAAGGACGCGCGTCCGGCCGGCCGTGGAACCTGCGTTACGCTCAACCCGAGCGGGCCCGTAGCTCAGCTGGTCAGAGCAGCGGACTCATAATCCGTCGGTCC
>JBPCJB010000023.1:0-4927 GCA_051005735.1 Gaiellaceae bacterium
CCCGTCTCGGGGATCGCGGCCGTGCCCTCGGCGTACGAGAGGGCGACGAGGAGGAAGAATGCGCCGGCGGCGAGCGGCACCCAAGGCGTGAAGCCGAGCGCGTACGCGGCGACGATCCCGAGCGCGAAGTAGAGCGACGAGGCGATCTCGCCGTAGGCGACCGAGAAGAGCGCGGGCGCGTCGAGGACGCGCTCGAAGCCACGGAGCTTTCTGGCCACTACGCTCGCCCCTTCCGGAGGAGCGTGATCCGGCCGACGCCGAGCGCGACGAAGAGGGCACCGAGGACGAAGCCGAGCACTCCGCCACCGTTCGCCGCGGTCACCGCGAGCAGGGCGATGCCGATCCCGACGAAGACGAGCGCCAGCACGAGGACGGCGGTCGCGTAGAGCCTCATTGGATGTCGCTCGACGCGGTCACCATCACGCGGCAGGTGGCGTGCTTGAGCACGTAGTCGACGGTGGCGCCGAAGACGGCGCGCCTGCGGCGGCCGACCTCCTTCCGGAGCGCGCCGAGTACGATCAACTCTGTCCCGCGGCGGGTAGCTTCCGCCACGATCGCCTCGCCGGCGCTCCGGCCGCGCACCAGGCGGGGAATCACCGCGACGCCGTACGAGTCGCCGATCGCGCGGGCCTCGTCGAGCTCGCGATTCGCGACCGCCTCGTCTGCATCGAGCTCGACGTCCAGCGGCTGGTCGAGCGGGACCTCGAGTACGGTGATCGCGGCGATCTGCGCGCCTCGCTCGGCAGCAAGGCTCGCGGCCCTGTCCAGCGCATCGTCGGAGGCCTGTCCAGGCAGAATCGGCACCAGCAGCCGGCGGTACTCGAGCGCGAGCGCCGGGCCGAAGGCGACCGGCGCCCGCACGGTCGCCCGCACCGGCTCGCGGAGGACGACGCGGCGGTAGATCGCATAGCCGATCAACCCGAGCACGATCCAGCCGATCCCGGTCCAGCGCGTCGCCTCGTTCTGGGCGAGGATGACGAGGAACGAGACGGCCGTCGCCAGACCGCCCACGATCGCGAAGAGCGGCCAGTCGACGCCGCCGATGCCCAGGTTGGGGCCTGCTCGGCCGATCCGCTCGTCCTCCCCCGCCGGGAGCATCCGCAGCCGGATGATCGAAGCGTGCGCCACGGTGAACGAGAACGTCGCCCCGAAGGAGTAGAGCGTGCCCACGAAGTTGACGTCGCCCGGGAGCAGGATCGCGATCGGTGCGATCCCGGCGAAGACGACGATGGCGAGCCACGGAGTCTTGAAGCGCGGGTGGAGGCGGCGGGAGACCTCGGGCAGCTGGCGATAACTCGCCATCGAATAGGTGATCCTCGAGGCGCCGATCACGCCCGCGTTCGTCGCGATGAAGAGGATCGTGGCGGCGAGGACGCCGACGTAGATCTTGGCCACGTCGAGCATCAGTCCCTCGAGCCCCAGGTTCTGGACCAGGCCGAGGACGGGATCGTTGGCGAAGCCGCCCTCCTCCGGCGGCAGCGCCAGCCTCGTCGTCAGCTCGCCGCCGATCTGCTCGACGGGCAAGGCCGAGAGAGCGACGAACGGAAGGGTGAAGAAGATCCCCGAAGACGGCGAGCGCGACGAGCTTGTACGCGTTCGGGACGCTCCGGACCGGATCGCGCACCTCCTCGGCGAGGTTCGACACCGTCTCGACGCCGGTGTAGGCCAGCATCGCCACCGGCACCGCAAGCGCGAGGTTGGACCAGGTCGGCGCGACGCCCCAATGGACGTTGTCGACGAGCCTCTCCGGGCTGAGGACGAGCGCGATCCCGACGAGGACGAGCAGTACCTGCGTCGCTAGATCGATCACGGCGAGCGTGACCGACAGCTTGGCGGCCTCCGAGACGCCGACCACGTTGAGCGCGACGAGCACGAGGATCACGATCGCGCCGCCGACGATGTCCCACGGGTTCGTGCGCAGCGGCTCCCAGAAGATCGCGAGATAGTGCGGGACGAAGAACGCGGAGACCGCGACGGTGACGACGTAGACGAGCATCTGCGCCCAGCCGGCCGTGAACGAGACGAGCTCGTCGAAGGCGTGACGGGCGAAGCTGGTCGAGCCTCCCGCCTCCGGGTAGCGGACGGTTCCCTCGCTGTACGTCGCGGCGGTGCACGCGAAGATCAGCCCCGCAACGATGAAGACGATCGGCGTCAGCCCGAGCGCGTAGACCGCCGTCAGTCCGAGCGCGTAGTAGATCGAGGAGCCGACGTTGCCGTACGCGGTGGCGAAGAGCGCAGGCGTGCCGACGACGCGCTCGAGCTCGACCTGTCTGCGGTGGCGGCTGGGCACGGGCGGAGTCGAAAGACGCGAGGGGCCGGCGTCCCCGCCGCCCTCTCGCGTTTCTGCATTGCTGTAGAGCTCAGTCTCCGGTGTACCTGAAGATGTAGAGACCGAAGTCCCGATCGCTCGCGGCGACATACTCCTCGCCGCCGTTCTGGAAGACCTCCACGCCCCAGAAGTTGTTGCCGCCGACGTCGATGAAGCGACCGACCTCCGCGAGCTCGGTGCCCTGGATCTCCAGTACCCGGAAACCACCCGAGTAGTAGGAGAGGTACGCCAGATCGTCGCGAACAGCCGACGTCGCCACCTCGTGGACCGAGAGATCGCCGAAGCCCTCGGCGAACGCCGGGTCGTGCGCCTCCGGGATGGCGTACGTATCGAGCTCGGTCATCTTCCCCGCCTCGTACTCGAACAGGTGGACATAGCCCCACCCGTCGAACTCCGACGTGAAGCTGAGCCTGTCGCCCTTGGTGCCGACCGCCACCGGGAGCTGCTGCGGACCGGCTCCCGACAGGCACGCGGCGTTGTCGTAAGCAGTGTCGAAGATGGCGAAGCCCTGGCCGCGCGGCACGACGCCGAACGTCGGGATGTCGCCCTCGACGCTCATCCCCAGCGAGCCGTTACACGCGTCGGTGCCCGTGCGGTTGAAGATGAGCACGGCGTCGTAGCCACCCGCCGCGATCACGCTCGCGACCTTTTCGGTGAACGTGCAGACCCCGCGTTCGACCACCGCGATGTCGATCGCGGCGCGATCGCCGGCGGGTACCGAGGCACCGCTGCAGGCAAGACCGACGTAGACCGAGACGCCCTCGAGCGTCTCGCCCGGCTCGAGCGGCGTCGTGTCGCTGCCCTGGCCGGCGTTCAAGTCGGTCCCGTCGTCGAGGTTGCGAGCATTGATCTTGTACGGGTCGAAGTCCTCGTCCGCTCCGATCAGGAACCGGTTGTCCCCCGTGAACTCGGAATAGTGGCCGTTGCCCTCCGGCTTCACGACGAGGCCGCTCTCGAGAGCCTCGGGATCGGGATCCGTGAAATCGGTGTCGCCGATGTACGTGATGTTCTCGGGGTCGGTAACGTCGATCGCGACGTAGCCCGCATCCCAATAGGACAGCACCATCACCTGACGGCCGCCGATCTCCTTCACGATCATGTCGTGCAGGAACACCTCGACGAGATTGGACGGGGCGGCCTGGAGGATCTGCGGGAACGTCTGATCCAGGTCGTATTCCGCGAGTAGGAACGCCTTCTTCGGGTCGGTGATGTCCATGATGTCGACGTCCGTGCCTTCCTCGTTGTCGACCATCACGGCATACGCCTTGCTGCCGGCGTCCCAGGCGAAGACGCTGTGGGTCTCGTGCGCGTCCTTCTTGCCTGCGCCGGAGACGGTCGAGTCGCCGATGCCCACCGCAAGCGGCGTCGGGCTCGTAGGCTTCGAGATGTCGTAGATATTCATACCGCCGAAGCCGGCCGGCTCTTTGCACTTCTCGTTGTTCGTGACGAGGATGTCTCCGTTGAAGCTCGGCGTGTCGATGTGCAGAGCCTGGACGCCCTCGCCGGGATAGCTGCCTTCCTTCGATCCGATGAAAGCGACTTCCTTGGGGCTCGTTGGGTTGCGGACGTCGACGACGTGGACGCCGTTGTACTTGCAGGTCACGTCACCCCACGCCGCGAGGTAGGCATATCCGTTGAAGACGCCGACATCGGCGATCTTCTCCGGGACGACATTCTTGAGCTTCAGCTTGCTCACGAGCTCGACGTTCGCCGAGCTGCCCTCCGGGAGCAGGTGCCCCTCGTTCGTGCCGTGCTGGTGCGCGTCGCGCGCGCCGTCATCCGCCGAGACGGCGCCGTCGGGCGCAGGCGCCGCGGATGCCATTCCAACAGCGATCGCGAGCGACGCTGCCGCGATCAGGGCGTAGGTCAGCCTCTTGCCTCGTTTCATGATCCTCCCTCGTGGATCTCCCCTTGCCCCGATTGTGAACAGGGCAGCCGGTCCCAAGTTCCGGACGCGGCAGTCTAGCGATCCCCCAGCAAGAGCGCTGCGAGCCTCGTCCTCGGCTTACGACCTAAGGGCAGCGTTCGGCTAGGGATCGACGCAGTCGAGCGTGGGCCGGTCGATCGTCGCACGGCTGCCTTTGTTGCCGAACGCCTGCACCACGAGAGCGGTGCAGCGGCCACCGCGCAATCCGAACCTCGCCGTGAACGAGCCGGCCGACGTGGCCGCGACCCGCCTGGTCTCGACGCCGCCGCCCGTTGCGAGCAGCCGGACGCGCTCGCCCGGCTCGAACCCGGCGCCGCGAATCGTGAGCGGCGCCGTCCGCACGATCTCGACCCTCGCCTCGCGCACTTCGCTGCTCTCCTGCTGTGCGGCCGCACCGCAGGCAGTGCCGAGGGCGACGAGGATGATGGCGGCGAGGACTTTCATGATCGGAGTATGCGCTGGAGGAGGCGCCGCGCCGGAGCGCGACGCCTCCTCCGTTGCCGGTCGTTACGGAGTGACCGACTGGACGATCACGTCGCCCGAACCGATCACGATGTTCGTATCCGTCCGCACCTGCACGTTGCCGAGGAGGACGCGGCCGGCTGCGGGAGCCGCATTCGCGGTCACCGAGCCGGGCACCGTCCACGACGCTGCCGCAGCGCGAAGGGCGT
>JBPCJB010000024.1:0-8142 GCA_051005735.1 Gaiellaceae bacterium
AGCTTCTCGACGCACGCCTAACCGCGACGCGCGAGCGCGCGGGTTGCGGACTCGAGCGCCGCGCTGTGCTCGAGGTTCCGCCGACCGCGCCATCGCCTCGCGCTCCGGCGGCGCTCGGAACCCACCAGTTCGTCGCATCGCCGGCAAGCTTGTTCTCGATGAACGACAGCTTCGGCCAACCGGGCTGGAGCAGCCGCGCCCCTCCTCGAGGGGGAGGTCCAACGTTTGCTCCGTCCGCTCGTCGTCGGGCATCGTCAGCGTCTGGAGGACGAGCAGCCGGCAGACGCGGCGGAACGACGAGGTCCAGCGCGAGGAGCGGATAGCGCAGGTGGTAGAGCACTCCCATGAAGAGGACGAGATCCCACTGCTCGTCGGTTTCGGCGAGGTCGTAGATCGTGCCTCGACGAAGCTCCACGAGATCGTCGAGCCCGAGCCGCTCAGCAGCCCAGCGCGCTTGAGTCAGGTAGTGCTCGTCGACGTCGAGGCCGGTGACGCGAGCGCCGCGCCGCGCGAGCTCGAACGCGTAGAAGCCCGCGTTGCAGCCGATGTCGAGCGCTGTCCAGCCGGACAGGTCTGCCGGAAGGTGCGGTAAGACCGCCTTCCACTTGAACGCCGGGAATCCCCCAGCTGGTGGTCGGGCGCCGTCTGCCTGCCGTCGGGCAGGTCGAGGTTGTGGAACCACGGCGCGAGCGCGGCGAGCTCCGGATCGTGCGTCGGCTGAGACTGGAGCGTCACGCGGCTGTCTTCGCGACCTCCGCCGAAAGCAGCTCGAGCTCGGCCGCGCGGTGCGCGGCGGTGTGCTCGCGCAACACGCGCTCGCAGGCCCGCGCGCCGATCGCGCGCCGCTCGTCGTCCTCGACCTCGATCAGGATGCGCTCGACGTCGTCGGCGTCCCGCGCGATCAGGATCTCCCGCTCCGGCTCGAAGAACGCAGCCAGTCCCTCCCACCAGTCGGAGATCACCGGTACGGCGCAGGCGGCCGCCTCGAAGAGCCGTACGCTCGGCGACCAGCCCGCGCGGATCATGTCCGCTCGCGTCACGTTGAGCGTGAACCGCTGCGCCGAGTAGAACCCGGGATGCTCACCGGGCGGGACGTTCTCGATCCGCTCGACGTTCCTGGGCCACGCGATTCCCACCGGGTACAACGATCCGGCGACTGCGAAGCGCGCGCCGGGTAGATCGGTCGCCGGTCGCACGAGGAGCTCCTCGAGTGTCGGCTGCCGGTCGTCGGAGTACGTGCCCAAATATCCGAGGTCCCAGCGGCGCGTCGCCCGGACGGGAGCGTAGACAGCCGGGTCGAACATGCACCAGAACGCACGCGCGCGTGCTGCGCCGACCTCGTCGAGCAGAGGCCCGCCGGTGAAGGAGAGGTAGAGGTCGAAGCGAGGCACGAGCGCGGGTGTCAGGTACTCGCAATCACCTCGCTTCAGGGCCGCGGCCGTCACGGGCGTATCGAGGTCCCAGAAGGCCACGGCCCCCCTCGCCGACTCGAGTGCCCAGGCCGCGACCTGAACTCCGTCCGGGACAAAGGAGCCGATGAGGACGAGGTCGGCTCTCCGTACGTCCGCTTCCCACGCTTCGAGGTGGGCGACCGAGTCGTAGAGCGCCACCCACGGCGCGTCGAAGTCGCGGTTCGCTTCGTACCACGGCTTGTCGCGTTCGAGGAAGAGGACGTCGTGACCGCGCTCGCGCAGCGCCGTGCACAGCGCCCGATAGTTGGTCGCATGTCCGTTTCCCCACGAGGAGGTGATCGACAGGCCGAGCACGACGATCCTCACGCCCGCACTCCCAGCAGCGCCTCGACCTGCTCCGCGCGCTGCGCGTACGTGTGGTCGCGGAGCACGCGCGCGAGGGCGGCCTCGCCGATCGACCGCGCCCGCTCGGGGTCGAGCTCGTCGAGATGACGCGCAACCTCGTTGCCGTCGCGCGCGACGAGCACCTCCCGGCCGGGCTCCAGGAAGAGCTCGATCCCGCGCCAGGCGTCGGTGATCAGGCACGCTCCGGCCCCGGCGGCCTCGAACACGCGTGTCGCCGGCGACCAGCCGTTTGCGACCATCGAATCGCGGGTGATGTTGAGAACCGCGAGCGGCGTGGAGTTGAGTGCGTTGTGGTCCCCCGTTCCGACGTGGCCGAGCAGCCGGACGTTTCCTGGCGCCGGCTTGCCCTCCCAGCCGGATCCTCCGAGGACGAACGAGTGACGCGGCGAGTGGGCCGCCGCAGCAAGGAAGAACTCCTCGACCCGGTGCTCGCGGTCGGGCAGGCGGTTGCCGAGGAATGCGAGATCCGCCGCGAAGCGCTCGTCGGGCGCCGCCGGGTGGTGCGTGTCAGGATCGACCCCGTTGTAGACGGGGACGCAGTCGCTGGCGCCAAGCGAGCGGTAGCCCTCGACGACGGGGTCGCCGCCGCCGTAGGTCAGGACGAGGTCGAAGCGAGGGACGAGCTCGCGTAGGGAATCCTCCTCGTCCGCCTCCAGCCTCGCGAGCGTCGCAGGCGCATCGACGTCCCAGTAGATCGTGATCGGCCCCGCAAGCCCCGCGACCGCCTCCTCGAGCTCCGCGTCGAGGACACCCACGCCGCTCGTCTTCGCAACGACATCGAAGCCTGCGACCGAGCGCACGAGCTCCCGCGCGCGGTCCGCCGACGGCGCCCACACGACCACCTCCGCCCAGGACGGGTCTTCGATGTCGCGGTTCTGCTGCCGCTCGTAGGCGTCGGGCTCGAGGAAGACGACATCGTGGCCGCGCTCGGCCAGAGCTCGCACGATCCCGCGGTAGTACGTCGCGGCGCCGTTCCAGTAGGAGGACACGAGCGACGAGCCGAAGATCGCGATTCTCATGCTGCCGCGCTCTCCTCCACTGCGATCCCGAGGTCGCCCAGGATCGAGAGCAGCTCGTCGACGCGGTGGGCGCACGTATGGCGTTCGAGGATCGTGCGCCGACCCCGGCGCGCGAGCTCTCGGGCGAGCGACTCGTCGCCGAGAACCTCGCGCAGGTGCCGCTCCAGCTCACCGCCGTTGCGAGCGACGAGGTAGTCCTCACCCGGCGCAAAGAGGCCCTCGGCGTCCTCCCACGGCGCCGAGACGAGCGGGATCCCGCAGGCGAGCGCCTCGAAAGGGCGGATCGTGGGGATGCCCGGAAGCGCCTCGACGTAGGGTCTGCGCGGCACGTGCACGGTCACGCGATGACGGGCGAAGGCGTCCGGCGCGCGATGGTTCGGTAGCCAGCCTCCGTAGCGGAGCCCGGAGCGGGCGATGGCCGCGAGCGACCTCGCCGGATAGCGGACGCCGTGCAGCGTCCCGCTGAGTGCGAGCCGGCGCGCGGGCTCGAGCAGGAACCGTCTCAGCTCGGCCGACCGCTCGCCGTCGCCCCAGTTGCCGATCCAGATGAGGTCTGCCTGCTTCGCCCGCCGTAGCGGGCGGAACAATGCGACGTCCGCCGCCTCGTGCCAGACCCAGACGCGATCGTGCCAAGCGCGCTTCCGGTAGACATCCGCGACCGCTTCGCCGAATGCGAGGACGCCGGCGTATCCGGAGAGGTCGTAGCGGCGCATCTCGGCTGGCGCGGTCACCGCCCGGTGATGCGTGTCGTGGAAGAGGGAGTGGACGCCGCTGCGGCCGACGCCACTCACGAGCCATGGCTCGTTCCACTCGTGGACGATGGCGACGTCCGCGCCGTCGAGCGCCTCTTCGACATCGAGCTCGCGGCCGTACGTGCGGCTCGTCAGGCCCGGGAACGCCGCCGCGAAGTCCTCGAGCGCCGTGACCTGCCCGCGAAGAAGGTTCGTGCGACTCCAGCCGTCCTCCGGCTCGTAGACGACCGGCTCGTGGCCCCGTGCTCGGAGCTCGCGGACGATCCCGCGGAGGAAGTGCGCGTTCCCGTGGTTCCAGTCGGAGACGAGGGAGTGGACGAAGAGGACGATCCTCACGCGACCGCCTCAGCCGCGACCGGTGTCTGCGCGAGCACTCTCGTGTAAAGCGCTCGCATCCCGGCCGCCATCGCCTCGGGCGTGTACCGCGACGCACGCCGTTGGGCCCGAGCGGCCAGGTCGAGCCGGCGATCCCGATTCGCGCAGAGATCGCAAACTGCGGCCAGGATCGTCTCGTCGTCGTCGGGAGAGGCGTAAGCCGCCGCGTCGCCCCAAACCTCCCGGAGCGAGGCGATGTCGCCGAGCACGAGCGCGCAGCCGGCCTGAGCGGCCTCGAGCGCCGCGAGGCCGAACGGCTCGTACCGGGCAGGCGAGACGAAGATCGAGGCACGGGCGAGGAGGGATGCCGTCTCCTCCGAGGAGATGCGACCGAGTGGAGAGCCGGGCCCGGCGAGGAGCACCGGCCATGGCGCCCGAGCCGCGATGCGCTGCAGAGCCGCGACGTTCTTTCCCTCATCCCAGAAGCGGCCGAGCCCGACGACGAGCTGCTCTTTGGCGACGCGGGCCGTTGCACGTGCCGCCCGGCCGTTCGGCACGACCTCGCACCGCGCCTCGAACGCGTAGCTCGCTGCGAGATCGTCCAGGACGGCCTGTGTGGGAGCGCACACCGCATTCGAGTGCCGCAGCCCCGCAGCGACGCGGTCTCGATAGCGCGCCAGCGACGCGGGCGCGGGCGTCCGCCGAACCGCGCGCCACCACGACAGCACATCGGAGTGCGCCGCGACGACAACAGGTGCGGGCCAGCTCAGGTTCGCGTGGACGTAGCCGTTCAGGTGGACGATGTCGGGGCGCAGCTCGTCCGCCAGCTCGAGCAGCCACGCGCCGGCGCGGTCGACATCGCCCCAGGGATCGTCCTCCCACTCGAGCGCGTAGCCCGACTCGTACAACCCCGCGACGGCCGAGCAATCGATCGCCGCGCGCTGCTCGCCGTCCGGCAGCCTTCCCATCGTCGCGAGCTGAACCTCGACGCCGTGAGGCGCGAGCGCGTCGGCAAGATCGAGCGCGTACGTCCAGACGCCGCCGACAGTGTCGGCCGTCATCAGCACCCTCATCGGCCGTAGATCCGATCGAGAAGGGCAGCCACGCGCACGTACTCCTCGGCGTCTGCGTCGAAGCCCTCACCGGCGGCCAGACGTCGCGCCCAGTCGACGGCGGCCCGGCCGGACCAGTCGTCCGGCGGCTCGACGAGGAGCTCGGTGCTCGTGCCACGCAGCCGTTCGCACCGGAAGTCGTAGAAGGAGCCGCCCACGTTCCGGACGGAGACGGCGCCGTTGCTTCCGTAGAAGCTCGCCTCGATGACGGCATCGCGACCTGCGTGCAGGTTCCAGGAGCACGCGAGCCGGACGTGGTCGAGCTCGGCGGTGGCGAGCTGCTCGACCGGGCGGCCGCGCAGCCGGCTCCTCACCTCGACAGGATCGAGGTCGAGCGTCCACACGGCCAGGTCGACGAGATGCACGCCGAGGTCGATTACGCAGCCGCCGCCGGCGAGCTCCGGGTCGTAGAACCAGTCCTTGTCCGGTCCGTAGGCGTTGTGGAAGATGAGGTCGCCCGCGAGGATCTCGCCGAGCTCGCCCGAGCGGACGACCTCGCGCGCGACGCGGAACGCCTCGACGAAGCGATACGACAGGTCGACGCCGAGCAGGCGGTTGGCCGCACGCGCTGCGTCCACGACCGCGCGGGCCTCGGCGGCGGTTCGCCCGAGCGGCTTCTGGCAGAAGACCGCGATCCCGCGCTCGAGAGCTGCGATCGCCTGCTCCGCATGCAGCGCCGTGGGCGTTGCGATCACGATCCCGTCCGGCTCCGCGTCGAGCAGCTCGTCCAGCGATTCCAGCGCACCCGGAAGAGCGGGATCGGCGATCGCACCGATCTCCGCGAAGCCGCTGGCCGCAATGGCGTCCAGCCGCGAGCGGCCGACCCAGCCGAGGCCGAGGAAGCCGAGCCTGGGCCGCGTCGCAGTCAGGGACACACGACCGCCTTCAGGAATCCGGGGCCGCGGCGAGACGCTGCGGCGAACGCCCGCTCGACCTCGTCGAGCGGGAACCTGTGCGTGATGAGCGCCGAGACGTCGAGCTCTCCCGCGACGGCGAGCCGCACTGCTTCGCGCATCCCCGCGAGGTAGCGGCGCGGGTCGCGCTCGTGCGCGTTGACGACGTCGATGCCACGCCAGTTCCAGCTCTGCAGGTCAACCGTTCGTGGCCCGTCCTGGTGGAAGCCGGCGATCGCGAGTAGCCCTCCGGTCGCGACGAGTCGCGACGCCTTGTCGAGCGCCGCTTGTGTGCCCGCCGCCTCGATCACGCGCTCGAACTCACCTGCGGGCTCGTCCTCCCGGCGAACCGAAGTTATCTGCGCGCCTCTGAGCTCGCAGAGTCGCGCGACAACAGTGCCGAGGAAGCCCATGCCGACGACGGCGACCTCGTGACCCGCCCGAACCTCCGCCCTCCGGACGACGTTGACCGCGCAGGCGAGGGGCTCGCCGGGGAACGGGATTCCGTCCAGCTCGGGCGGCAGCACCACAAGCTCGTCCTCGCGGAGGAGAGCGAGCTCGGCGAAGCCGTTGCCGGACAGTCCCGTGACCCTGCGTCCGTCCTCGGCGCGGCCCCACAACTCGTGGCCGGGCGCCCCGGGCTCGGTCGGATAGTCGAACCACGGACGGCCTTCCCAGAGGGGCAGCGAGGAGCCGCAGACGCCGCAGCCTTCAACTCGAAGAAGGACCTCTCCCGGCCCCGGCTCGGGCGCGCGCCGCTCCTGGACGACTACGCGGCCGGGGCCGGCAAACACCGCCGCGCGCATGGTCGCAACGCCAACGGCTAGAGCGCCACTGCGCGTAGCCGCCCCCGTTCGGGCATGGCTTCGTCGGCGAGCCACCGGTGCAGCCGCGCGATCCCCTCGTGCGCGTCGACAGCG
The DNA here is from genome assembly GCA_051005735.1 of Gaiellaceae bacterium. Taxonomy (GTDB): domain Bacteria; phylum Actinomycetota; class Thermoleophilia; order Gaiellales; family Gaiellaceae; genus Gaiellasilicea. The sequence continues at coordinate 6,829 of JBPCJB010000024.1, forward strand.
GGCAGCCAGCCGGTTGCGGCAGAGAATCTGGACGTATCGGCGACGTAATAGCGCTGGTCGCCCGGCCGCTCCTCGGCGTAGCGGACTTCCGTCGGGGCCCCGAGCTCGGCGAGCAGCTCCACCACGTCGAGCAGCGAAACCGCGTTTGCGGCGCCTCCGCCCATGTTGAAGGGTTGCCCGGCGAGCTCTCGGACGTTCTCCCGTGCGAGCTGCATCGCCTCGACGAGATCGTGGACGAAGAGGATGTCTCGCATCTGGGCGCCGTCCCCGTACAGCGTGATCGGCCGCCGCTCCAGCGCACGGATGGCGAAGTGAGCGACCCAGCCCTGATCCTCCGTGCCGCGCTGATGGGGGCCGTAGATGCAGCTCATCCGGAAGACGACCGCCGGAAGTCCGAACGACTTCGCGTAGTCGAGCACGTACTGGTCGGCCGCACCCTTCGAGCACCCGTAGGGCGTGCAGAAGTCCAGTGGGCGAAGCTCCGAGAGACCCGCGGCACGGATCGAGGCTTCGACGGGCTCCCAGCGGTGGCCGTTCCTTTCGAGCTCGAGATCGGTGAGGGCGCCGTAGACCTTGTTCGTCGACGTGAAGAGGAGGAACGGCGGCTCGTCGAGGCGGCGGATCTCCTCGAGCAGGCCGAGCGTCCCTTCGGCGTTGACCCGGAAGTCCTCCACCGGCGACTCGAGCGAAGTGGTGACGGCCACCTGCGCCGCCAGGTGGTAGACCTCGCTCACGCCTTCCAGAGCGCGCCGGAGAGTCTGCGTCGCGCGGATGTCGCCGACCTCGACCCGCACCTGGGAGCCGTACGTGCTCCGAAGCCAGCTCAGGTTCTCCGTCACCCCGCGACGCGATAGGTTGTCGAGCACGACGACCTCCGCGCCGTCCTCGGCGAGTCGCGAGGCGAGGTTCGTGCCGACGAAGCCCGCGCCGCCGGTGATCAGCGCTCTCCGGGACCCTCTCATCGAGCCAGCCCCCGGGAGACGAGCTCGGCGGTGGCGTGATCGACGCGGTCGTCCGCCGTCTGCGTCTCCAGCCAGCCTGCAAGCTCCGCCGTCCCTTCCTCGAGCGCGATCGTGGGGTGGTAACCGAGCAGCTTGCTCGCGAGTGCGATGTCGGCGAAGCAGTGGCGGATGTCGCCGACACGGAACCTGCCCGTGACCTCCGGAGCGATCTCGACGTCGAGCGCTTCTGCCAGCTTCATCGCGATCTCCGTCACGCTGACGCTCTCGCCACTGCCGATGTTGACGGCCTTGCCGTCGGCGCCGTCGCGCTCGAGCGCGAGCCTGCAGGCACGCGCGACGTCGGCCACGTTGA
>JBPCJB010000025.1:0-2903 GCA_051005735.1 Gaiellaceae bacterium
ATACCGCTCCGGCGACGTGGCCCGCAGGGTCACGGCGGAGATCGAGACGCTGCTGGAGCCGGGCCGGTCGTACAAGGTGATGTAGGTCTGTGGCGGGCATACCCACACGATCTACAAGCACGGCGTCGAGAACGTGCTTCCCCCCGAGGTCGACCTGATTCACGGCCCCGGCTGCCCAGTCTGCGTGATCCCGATGGGGCGGGTCGACGACGCGATCGCGATCGCCGAACGCCCGAACGTCGTCTTCACGACCTTCGGCGACATGCTGCGCGTCCCCGGAGGAAACGGCTCGCTGCTCGAGGCGAAGGCGCGCGGCGCCGACGTCCGCCTCGTCTACTCGCCACTCGACGCTCTCAGGATCGCGCGGGAGAATCCTGGGCTCGACGTCGTCTTCTTCGCGATCGGCTTCGAGACGACGGCTCCGTCGACCGCGCTGACACTGCTGCGGGCGCGAGCCGAGGGAATCCGCAACTTCTTCGTCTTCGCGAATCACGTGACGATCATCCCGGCGATCCGGGCGATCCTCTCCTCGCCCGATCTGCGGCTCGACGGCTTCATCGGCCCCGGCCACGTCTCGACCGTGATCGGGACACGGCCGTACCGCTTCATCGCGCAGGAGTGGGGCAAGCCGCTCGTGGTCGCGGGCTTCGAGCCGCTCGACGTCCTCCAGTCCGCGTACATGATCCTCTGCCAGCTCGCGGAGGGACGCTGCGAGGTGGAGAACCAGTACACGCGCGTCGTCCGCGAGTCTGGCAACCAACGGGCCCTCGAGGCGATCGCCGAGACGATGGAGCTGCGCACTACCTTCGAGTGGCGCGGTCTCGGCTTCATCTCCCAGAGCGCGCTCAAGCTGCGACTGGAGTTCGCGGACTGGGACGCGGAGCTCCGCTACGAGGTTCCCGGAGTCCGCGTCGCCGATCCGAAGGCGTGCCAGTGCGGAGAGGTGTTGAAGGGCGTGATCAAGCCCTGGGAATGCAAGGTGTTCGGTACCGCGTGCACCCCGGAGCGCCCGATCGGAACGTGCATGGTCTCGAGCGAAGGCGCCTGCGCGGCCTACTACAACTACGGCCGCTTCTCGCGCAGGCTCGAGACGGTGTCGTGAGCGGCCGCGAGCAGGAGGTGCTGGAGGCCGTCGAGCGCCGGCGGCGCAAGCCGGCGAAGCTCAAGGACGAGCTGATCACGCTCGCGCACGGGGCCGGGGGCAAGTCGAGCCACGTGCTCGTGGAGGCGCTGTTCCTCGAGGAGCTCGGTAACCCGTTGCTCTCGCCGCTCGCGGATGCAGCGGTGTTCACTCAGGGCGGGAGCCGGCTCGCTCTGACAACGGACTCCTACGTGGTCAAGCCGCTCTTCTTCCCCGGGGGAGATATCGGGGAGCTCGCGGTCAACGGCACAGTCAACGACCTCGCGATGATGGGCGCCCGGCCGCTCTACCTCACCGCCGGCTTCATCGTCGAGGAGGGGTTACCCACGGCCGACCTCCGCCGGATCGCGGCCTCGATGGGCGCGGCGGCCAGAGCTGCAGGTGTCACCGTGATCGCGGGCGACACGAAGGTCGTCGAGCGCGAGAAGGGCGACGGCGTCTACATCAATACGTCCGGAATCGGCGTGCTCGAGCGCGAGCTTGAGTTGTCTCCCACTCTCGTTCGGCCAGGGGACAAGATCCTGGTCTCGGGCACGCTCGGCGACCATGGCATGGCCGTGATGGTCGCTCGAGGCAACCTCGAGCTCGAGGCAGAACTCGAGAGCGACACGGCGCCGCTCGGCGGGCTCGTCGCAGCTCTGCTTGACGCGACGGATGGCGTGCGCTGTCTCCGCGACCTCACCCGCGGCGGCCTCGCGACGGTGCTGAACGAGATCGCGGTAGCCGCCGATGTCGGCATCGTGATCGACGAGGCGAAGCTGCCGGTGCGGCCGGAGGTCAACGGCGCCTGCGAGATTCTCGGGATCGACCCGCTCTACGTCGCGAACGAAGGCAAGCTGATGGCGATCGTGGCGCCGGAAGCAGCCACCGTCGCGTTCGCAGCGCTCGCCTCGCATGAGCTCGGAATCGACACCGAGTTGATCGGCGATGTCCGTGAGGAGCCACCCGGGCTCGTCCTCCTCGAGACGGCGTTCGGCGGCCGGCGGGTCGTCGACATGCTGGTCGGGGATCCACTGCCGCGAATCTGCTGAAGCAATAACCTGCCGCGCGTAGCGCCCCGGAGCGGCAACCGCGAGAAAGACACGTCCGCGGCGGTCCGGAGTTTCCTCCGGCGAATCAGCTCGGAGGCCAAACTCTGGCCGAGCTTCTCGACGCACGCCTAACCGCGACGCGCGAGCGCGCGGGTTGCGGACTCGAGCGCCGCGCTGTGCTCGAGGTTCCGCCGACCGCGCCATCGCCTCGCGCCGGCGGCGCTCGGAACCCACCAGTTCGTCGCATCGCCGGCAAGCTTGTTCTCGATGAACGACAGCTTCGGCCAACCGGGCTGGAGCAGCCGCGCGCGCTGCTCGAGGGGGAGGTCCAGCGTTTGCCCGTTCGCTCGTCGCCGGGCATCGTCAGCGTTTGGAGGACGAGCAGCCGGCGGACGCGGCGGGCGACGAGGTCCGGGGTGCGGGGCGGATAGCGCAGGTGTTAGAGCACTCCCATGAAGAGCACGAGATCCCACTGCTCGTCGGTTTCGGCGAGGTCGTAGATCGTGCCTCGACGAAGCTCCACGAGATCGTCGAGCCCGAGCCGCTCAGCAGCCCAGCGCGCTTGAGTCAGGCAATGGTCGTCGACGTCGACGCCGGTGACGCGAGCGCCGCGTCGCGCGAGCTCGAACGCGTAGAAGCCCGCGTTGCAGCCGATGTCGAGCGCTGTCCAGCCGGACAGGTCTGCCGGAAGGTGCGGTAAGACCGCCTTCCACTTGAACGCCGGGAATCCC
>JBPCJB010000026.1:0-8450 GCA_051005735.1 Gaiellaceae bacterium
CCACGCTCGTTGCGCTCGCGGATGTGTCGCTCGGTCTCGACATAGGGCTCGGCCGGGGCCGCGCCGATCGCATCGAGGCCGAGCTCTTCCCCGAGCTCCGCGAGCTGCGCCGCAGTCATGGGAGGATTGTGCCCGTGAAGGCGATTCGCATCCACGAGGACGGCGGCCCCGACGTCTTGCGGTACGAGGATGTGCCCGATCCGGTCGCCGGGCCGGGCGAGGTTCTGGTCTCGCTGCGTGCTGCTTCGCTCAACCATCTCGACCTCTGGATCCGCAAGGGGCTGCCGTCGGTGCCGAAGCCGCGGATCCTCGGCGCGGACGGGGCCGGGATCCGAGTCGACACCGGCGAGCGCGTCGTGATCAACCCGGGGCTCGACCACGGCGCGTCGATCACGGTGATCGGCGAGCACACCGACGGCACCCATTGCGAGCTGATCGCGCTTCCCGCCGAGCAGGTCTTCCCGCTCGACGACGCGATCGACTTCGAGACCGCCGCGGCGTTCCCGCTCGTCTACGAGACTGCGTACCGGATGCTCGTGACGAAGGCGCAGCTGCAGGAAGGCGAGTGGGTGCTGATCTGGGGGATCGGCGGCGGAGTCGCGACGGCGGCGTTCGAGCTCGCGCGCGCGGTCGGCGCGCGGACGATCGTCACCTCCGGAAGCGACGAGAAGCTCGAGCGGGCGCGCGAATGGGGCGCCGACGTGACCGTGAACCATGCGACCGGCGACGTGGCGGCCGCGGTGAAGCAGGTCGGCGGCGCCGACGTGGTCGTCGAGACGGTCGGCGAGGCGACCTGGAAGACCTCGCTCGCCGCCGTGAAGCCGGGCGGCCGAGTGACGGTCTGCGGCGCGACGAGCGGGCCGAACCCGCCGGCGCAGCTCCATCGCTTCTGGTGGAAGCAACTCACCGTCTACGGCTCGACGATGGGCTCCCGTGAGGACTTCCTCGGCGCCTACGAGCTGATCCGGTCCCGCCGCGCCCGCGTGCACGTCGACTCGGTCTTCCCGCTCTCGGAGACGCGCGCTGCCCACGAGCGGCTGGAAGCCGGCGAGCAGCTCGGAAAGATCGTGCTGGCCATTCCCGGCTGACGCCGAGAATGGCTAGAAGAAGATCTCTCTTGCCTTTCTAGGCTTTGGCGTCAGCCAAAGCCTAGGATGAACTTCGCGTCGTCCGACATCCGGTCGGGCGTCCACGGCGGGTCGAACGTCAGCTCGACCTCCACCTCGCCAACGCCCTCGACGGACGCGGCCGCGTCGTGGATCCCATCCTGGATCATCTGGCCGGCCGGGCAGCCCATCGAGGTGAGGCTGTGGATCACCTTCACCTTGGGACCCTCGATCTCGACGTCGTAGAAGAGGCCGAGCTCGACGATATCCATCCCGAGCTCGGGGTCCTCCACGGTGTGCAACGCCTCGACGATCGCTTCCTTGGTGGGCATGGCCCGAGTGTAGCCCGTGTGTGCCGACGCCCGGCCGGGCAGACCGATGGCGATGACGCGCATGATCCTGCTTCCGCTCGCATGCAGCTTTCTCGTCATGGGTGCGGTGCGGCGGCGGACGACCGCCCGCTCCGGGTGCGCCGCCGTCGACCTCCTCGGTTCTCTACTCCGGCCTCAGCGGTGACGGGGTCGTCTTCGTCGTCCGCCGAGACGGGCGGCTGACGATCACCGTGACTCCGCAGGTACGCCTGGCGACGCTCGACGGGCTCCGCGCTCGCGGTGTGAGGCTCCGCTGCGTCTACGGCGCCCCGCGCGGCCGGACGAGTCGAGTCCAGAAGCTGTCCGGCATTCGGTTCCCGAGCGGGGGCCGGAGCATCACGGTTCGCCCCCGCTTCGCCGGCGAGCGCTCGAACCACGCACCGCGCTGCCTGGTTTCCGGACCCGGCCGTCGGGTGCTCGTGCAAGCCGTGCTCTTCCGCCCGACCGCGTGGTCGCCGATTGCGTCCGGCTTCAGTCCCTCCTCGAGCGAGCTCAGGGTCACGCTTGAGGCGCGCGGGGTCGCTCCCCGCTACTCCGGCGGCGTGCGGTTGAAGATCTCGGGCCCGGATCGCTGGCCGGACGGATCACCGGACGCCGTCTTCTGCCGGCTCTCGTGGCTGGGCGAGGACGGCTTCTACAAGCGCATCCGCCTGGGCCTTCGCGCCCGCGACCGCGTCGTTAGAGTCGAGCGGCGGTCCAGCCTGACTTCGCTCCTCTTCCCGCAGGTAAGTCTCTGCGAGTTCTCGCGCACGAGCTACGGCAGCGTTCTCCACGTGCCGATGCGACCCGCAGTGTTCATCGTCGAGTGACGCGATTTGAGCGAGCCTTCGGTTCGTCGCGTTCGTACTAGATCAGCAGTCGCACCTCCTCCTTTCGCTCGCGGGCGAAGAAGTGGATGCCGTCGGTGAAGCGGACCCAGTTGCAGCGCATGCACATCACGAGCGAGTGGGTGCGGGCGCTATCGGCTAGGAAGCGGACGCCGCGGAGGAGATCGCCGTTCGAGACACCCGTCGCGACGACGATCACCTCGCCGGGCGCGAGATCGTCGGAGGAGAAGACGCGGTTCACGTCCTCGACGCCGAACTCGGTCGCCTGCTCGATCTCGCTCCGGGTCGTGGGCCAGAGCTGCGCTTGCAGCTCACCTCCGAGACAGCGCAGCGCCGCCGCCGAGAGCACGGCCTGCCGGGTGCCGCCGATCCCGATCGCGAGGTGGTCGTTGGTGCCGCGGATCGCGGCCGAGATCGAGGCGGTCACATCGCCGTCCTGGATCAGCTTGATCCGGGCGCCGGAGGCGCGGATCTCCTCGATCAGGTCGTGATGGCGGGGCCGGTCGAGGACGATCGTCGTGATGTCGTTCACGTTCCGCCCGAAACCGGAGGCGATCGCGTCGATGTTCTCCGCAATCGGTCTCGTCAGGTCTATCTTGCCCCGCGCGCGCGGGCCGACCGCCATCCGGCGCATGTACATGGCCGGTAGCCACAGGAGGGAGCCGGGAGGACCGACTGCGATCCTCGACATCGCCCCATTGCCGCCGCGTGCGACGACGCCGCGCCCTTCGAGCGGATCGACCGCAAGATCGAACGACTCGCCGCCGGCGCCCACCTTCCCGCCAATCTCGAGCTGAGCGTCCTCGGGTGCGCCGATCACGACCGTTCCGTCGATCGGGAGTTGGGCGAGGCCGGCGAGCATGGCGCCTTCCGCCGCGTCCTCGGCCGCGTCCTGGTCGTCGCGGCCGAGCCAGCGAGCGCCGGCGAGCGCCGCCCATTCGGTGGCTCGGGCAAAGAGCGCGCACGGGCAGGTGGGGCGCGGCTCCTCATTCATGGCCAACCTCCGGTTTCACCCTCATCGAGCCTCCTTCGCCCGCCGCTCGGCGCCTTCGAGCACGAGTTCCATCACGGCTCCGATCGCGTGGCTGCGGCTCTCGTTCTCGATCACCGGCACGTCGTTCCTCCTCGCGCGGTCGACGATGTACTCCTGGATCATCCTGATCTCCGGCAGCGCCTCGATGTAGCGGTCGACGGGCCGCACGCCGTCCGACGCAGCATCGCGGCTCCAGAAGTGCGTGCGGTGGATCTCCTCGTCGTCGATCGCGAGCACGCACTGGATCACGAGCGCGTCGTGCCGCTCGGCCGCCAGCATCCCCGGCACGAGATGCACGCCCTCGAGCACCATCGACCAGCCCTCGTCGAGGGCGCGCTGCAACGCCGCGTCCACTCCGACGAGCACGTTGCGGGTCTGATCGAGGAACCCGAGCAGCGCCGCATCGCCGGACTCCTCCTCCTCGGCCTTCGAGAGCCCAAGGGCCGCCTCGAAGCTCGAGTAGTGGATCGAAGGCATGAACTCCTTCGCGAAGAACGCCCGCATCGTCTGGCGGACGAAGTCGGTCGACGTGACGCGGGTGATCCCCAGGCGGTAGGCGACCTCGGTCGCGACGGTCGACTTGCCCGTGCCGGTGCCGCCGCCGACGAGCAGGATCAGGGGGAGATCGAGCGTCTGCAGCGTCCGGTAGTCACGGAGACGCCGAACTGCGCGCGAGCCGGCCTCCTGGCCGAGCAGGTCGACCGCGAGCTCGGCCAGCCGGTCGAGGTCGACCGCCGTCCCGCCTCGCTGGCCCAGATCGACCTCCGCCCGGCGCGCAAGCTCGTACGCCCGCTCTTCCAGGACGCCGACCGCGGAGAGAACGCGCGCCATCAGCCCCTTCGAAAACGGCGTCCCGTCGCCGCCGAGGAAGTCGCGCTCTCCGTGTCTCCGCTCGCTCATGGGCCGGCTTTTCCGCCCTTGAGCGGGGGAGGGGGCGTCGGGGAACCGGGAGGTTCCCCCACTTCGGACTGCAAGAAGGGGGCTAGTGGGGGAAACATGGTTTCCCTCATGAGGGCGAGCCGAAGGCGAGCGACGCTCATGCGCGGGCCTCGTCGGCGAGGCGGAGGAGCTCGGCGTCGAGGTCGCGCTCGCCCTCCGCAGGCAGGACGTCGCTGCCTGCCAGCACGACCTCCACCTCTCGCTCCGCGGCCGCCTCCGCGACGACATCGATCGCGGCGGCCTTCAGCTCCACGACGAAGACCTCCGCGTCGACCGACTCGAGCTCCTTGCGAAGTCGTGCGCGATCGGAGAGCGCCCCGGAGACGTGGACGACATCCGCTCCATGCTCGTCGGCCAGATGCTTCCTGAAAAGACCATGGGCGCTCTCGGGCGCCGTCGAGAAGAAGGCCACGCGGCGGCCGGAGACATCCACCGCGGGTCGCGGTCGCAGAACGGTTCCGAGCACAGCCGGGGCAAGCTTGGCCGCGGCGTCGCGCAGCCCCTCCCACCCCGTGTCAGCCTCGGCCATCGTCAGCACAACGAGGTCGGAGGTGAAATGGCGGTAGGCGTTGAGGTAGCCCGTCACGACCGCCGGATCCTGCTGTGCGTTGACGACGAGGATCCGGCGCCGCGTCTCGACCGGCGGCAACGCGGCGCCGCTTCCGTCGAAGAGCACGAGCTCCGGCTCGAGCTCGACGGCCAGGCGTGCGCCCGCCTGCACGTTCGAGGCGAAGACCGCTCCCGCCAAGCCGCCGCCGCAGCGACGGCAGCCGATCGTGGGCACGCCGGCAAGCGCTGCGGTCTCCAGGTAATCGGAGGCCGCGTGGTTCCCGGAGCGCGAGAGCTCGAGCAGCGCCCCGACATCCGGCGCCACCTCCATCAGCTCCGGCTCCGGCGGCCCGCCGCGGCCCATCGAGACGACAACGAGCTTCCGGTCGCGCGCGAGCAGCTTGGCAGCGTGCGCTGTGATGGCGGTCTTGCCGACGCGCTTGCCTGTGCCGACGATCCCGAGCGACGGGAGCGGGAAGGGCTCGAGCTCGGGGGGATCGAAGCGGAAGTCTGCGCCGACGTATGGAAGCCCCCGTGCGAGCACCCGGCTCGCGAGCCGCATTCGCTCGGGGGGCCCGAGCACAGGCTCGTCGGAGAGATCGACGACGATCTCCGCGCCGTGGTCGTCGAGCGCCCCCTCGAGCCCTGGCGCGAGCGGGACGCCGTAGTCCGCGTCCTCGCGCAGCTTCTCGGTCCCTCCGACCAGGTGCGCCGCGACGAACTCGTACGGCAGCTCCTCGAGCGCGGCGCGAACCACCGGCGCGTAGTGCTCCCCATCGATGAGAGCGAGAGCGCGCTGCGTCACGAGCGGGAGGTCACCTCGTCCTCGATCCGGCCCGTGTACTTCTCGTACTCGAACGTGTCGAGCGAGAACTGGATGATCCGTTCCTGCCCGTGGAAGGGATGCTTGCGCCAGACGGCGACGTGGGACCCTGAAACCTCGACGACGTTGTAACAGGGCCGCGTGTTCCCGCGCAGGCGCAGAGAGGAGACGGTGCCCGTGTTGACCACGAACAGATTCTCGAGCCGCCAGGCGTACGGAACGTGCTTGTGCCCGGAGAGGACGAGGTGGACCCCGGCGCGCTGGAGCGTCTCGATCGTGTCGCCGGCGTCGTAGATCACGTTGCGCTCGCGGCCCGTCCCCGGGACCGGCAGCAGATGATGGTGGCAGACGAAGATCCGCAGGCGCGCCTCGGGCTCGAACTGCTCCTCGATCCAGCGGTAGCGGCCGCGGCCGATCTGGCCGTGGTCGAGATCCGGCTCCGTCGAGTCGACGGCGACGACCGTCACGAACCCCACTCGCGTGACCGAGTTGCGGTCGCCGAAGAGCTCCTCGAAGTGCACGTAGCCGACGTTCCGCGAGTCGTGGTTGCCAGGGATGACGACGAGCGACGCGCATTCGATCCGGTCGAGGTAGCGCTTCGCCTCCTGGTACTCGTGCTTGAAGCCGAAGGTGGTCAGGTCACCCGAGCAGACGACGAGATCGGGCTTCAGGTCGTTGATCTCGCTGATCGCGCGCTCGAGCAGGCTGGGGACGAAGTACTGGCCGCCGCAGTGGAGATCCGAGAGATGGGCCAGCGTGAAAGTGCCTGCGGGAGCCTCGGCCATTCCGCAGAGCATACGAGGGAGCCGTCCGGGCCGGTCGCTACCCTCGGTGCGTGTCCTGGCAGTTGCCCGCCTTCCAGGCGTATCCCGCCTTCAACGTGTACAGGGGCACGACCCCGCCGAGATTCCAGAACGAGGTCGAGCTCGAGTGCGCGAAGCTGCTCGACTTCTACGGCGTTCCGTGGGCCTACGAGCCGCGCACGTTCGTGCTCGCCCGCGACGAGGACGGTCGCGTCAGGAGCGCGTTCACGCCAGATTTCTACCTCCCGGAGCAGGATCTCTACGTGGAGATCACGGTGATGCGACAGTCGCTCGTCACGCGTAAGAACCGCAAGCTCCGCGAGATCCGCGAGCTCTATCCCGACGTGAAGATCAAGCTCTTCTACCGGCGCGACATCGAGCGGCTAGCCCAACGCTATCGGCTGAGGCTCGCCTCCTGAGCGCGGCCGGCCCGAGCAGCTCCCACTCGCCGGTCGGAGAGGTCTACCTCACCCGGGAGGAGATCGCCCGGCGGATCGGAGAGCTCGGCGCGGAGCTTGGAAGCGCCTACGCCGGCCGGAACCCGCTGCTCGTGGCGCCGCTCAAGTCGAGCGTCGTCTTCCTCGTCGATCTCTCGCGGGCGCTCCCGATCCCGCATCAGGTGGACTTCCTCGAGCTCGCCGCCTACACGGGCGCTGGCAGCGGCGCCGGCGTCCGCCTCCTCAAGGACCTCGACGCTTCCGTCGTCGGCCGCCACGTCCTGATCGTCGAGGACGTCGTCGACACGGGAATGACGCTCAACTTCCTGGCGCGAACGCTGCTCCCACGGCAGCCCGCAAGCCTTGCTGCCGTGACGCTCCTCGACCGTCCGTATCGCCGACTCGTCGACGACGTGCCGCTCGAGCACATCGGCTTCACCGTCCCGGACGAGCTCTTCGCCGGCTACGGGTTGGGGCTCGAGGAGTGGTGGCGGGCGCTCCCCGATCTACATTTCGTCACGGCCGAGGAGCTGCCGGCGTCGCTCACCGGCGACGGCTTCGGGCGGCCGGCGGCCGGGGCAGCCGCAGCCTGAGCGCCCTCCTGCTCCAAACGGGCCTGTCCTTTACAGCCGCGTCCTCATCCGTCACGTCCGAGGCGGACGTGTCCAGGGGCTGGCCCCGGGCACGCTCCGAATGGACGTGTGCAAACAGGCCACTGTACGCAGAAGACATGACGGGGGCCTGGCCCCCGGACACGGCTCTTCTGGACCTGCTGAGACGGGAAAGTTCTGTGTCAGCTCTTCCACAGGCCGCTCGGCCCGCGCGAACGGCCGGGCGCTCCGGCTACAGGTAGCCGAGGGGATCGACGGCCGAGCCGTTGATCCGGACCTCGAAGTGGATGTGCGGCCCCGTCGAGTGGCCGGTGTTGCCCGAGTACGCGATCAGCTGGCCCTGGGCGACCGCCTGACCGACTCCGACCGCCACGCCTGTGTTGTGGCCGTACGCAGTCGACACGCCATTTCCGTGGTCGACGACGACGAGGTTTCCGTAGCCCCCCAACCAGCCGGCGACGATCACCGTTCCCGCTGCCGACGAGACGACCGGGGTTCCGCTTCCGACGGCGATGTCGATCCCTTCGTGCATCCGCCCCCAGCGCCAGCCGAACGAGCTCGTGAGCACGCCGTGCGCGGGCCAGATGTAACCGGACGACGAGAACGCCTGCGTCCGCACCGGCGAGGACGGCGAGGAAGGTGTAGGTGCGGAGGCGGCCGCCGCCTGCGCAGCCCTGATCCTCGCCGACAGCTCCGCGCTTTGCGCGAGCAGGCCCTCGACCTCGTGCAGGAACTCCTCTCGCTCCCCGCGCGTCGAGGAGAGCGCCTGGCTCTTCTCCTGCCGAGCCGTCGCGAGCTGGCGCTGGCTCCACGCGAGCTGGTCGAGCGTCTTGCGTTGCTCGGCGGTTCGCACTGCGACGAGCCGCGTTGTCTCCGCGACCTGGTTGCGGGTGACCCGCGTCGAGTTCCGCGTTTCTCTGACCTCGATCTTCACCGCCTCCACCTCGGTGG
>JBPCJB010000027.1:0-3790 GCA_051005735.1 Gaiellaceae bacterium
TCGTGATCCCGGCGATGCCGAGCTTCTCGATCTGACTCCGCCGGATCCCGGCGACGCGGCTCAGGTGGTCGACCCGATCCCAGTGCTCGTCGCAGATCGGCTTGAACTCGCAGATCGAGCAATGCGAGACGGGATACGGCTCGGTCGACGGCGGGTCGGAGACGAACTCCTCGAGTCGCGACCGCACGCGTCGGTAGTACGCGGCGAACTCCTGCGGTCGGAAGGACGCCTGCTCGCCCGAGCCGAGGAGGACGTGGATCCGCTCCGGCGTGCATCCCTGGATCCGCGCGAGCTCCTCGTTGTAGAAGAGGAGCTGGAGGATGTACGCGGGTTTCGCCGAGCGGGCGAGCTTCGTGTCGAGCGCCTCATACGTGCCGTCCGGCTGCCGCAGCAGGAAATCGGCGACTCCGCGCCACCCCTCGCTCGCGAGGACGCCCTGGTAGATCACGTCCGCTTCGCCGGCGCGGATCGCGGCGGCCGTGGCTCGAGCGGCGCCCTCGTAGTCGCCGCGTGGATCGGAAATCTCGAGAACGGCTCTGCCTTCCGCCCGGAGGCTCTCCAGGTAGGCGCGCTCGTGCTCGAGCCCCTTCCGGACGATCAGCTCGGCCCGCTCGTTCTCCACGTCGGGCCGCTCGATCTCCCCGCGCGCCTGCGCGAGCGAGAGCGTCGTCAGGTGCTCGCAGGCCAGGAACGCCGTGATGTCGGACGGCGAGAGGAAGAGGCGGTCGGCGTGAGCGTGCATCTCCTACAGAGTCGCCAATGCGGCGGTCGTTGCTTACGTGCGCCGACGGACGTGCTCGACGACGGCGCCCGCGATCGCCTCGACCCCACGCCGTGGCGCAGTCACGACCGGTGTCGGCCCCGGGTCGCGCGTGTACAGGTTCGAGACCTTGTGCGCGAGCTCGGACGAGCCGGCGATTACGACCACATCGGCCCAGGCGAGATCGCCCTGCGCCTCGGCGCGCGTCCGCCGCTCGGTTCCGTCGACGAGCCGGAGCTCGATCTGGTCCCGCAGAGCTCCGAGCTCACGCCGCACCTCGGGCGAGCCGCCGACGACGACGAGCCGTTGCAGCCGGCCCGCCTCGCACGCCTCCACGAGCTCGGCGAGCGCACGCTCGTTGCGCGAGCCGCCGCAGCGGGTGCACGCCGACGCTGCGACCGTGACAACGACCCGTCCTCCCGCGTCGGTTCGCGCGGCGCAGGAGGCGCAGAAGCGCGCGAGCCCACTGTCGATCGCCGCGCGCGCCCGCTCGAGCTTCGCCTCGGAGAGCCGGCTCTTGCGCGGGTTCGTGATCCCCTCGGCCTCAAGGATCGCCCGCCCGCGTGCCTCATCCACGCCGGTCAGCCCGAGCGAGGCGAGGAAGTCGGTGATCGCGATGTCGCTCACGGCCGAAGTATCGGCAAGAATTACAGCAGCCAGCGGAGCTGGTTCCGAAGCGCGTTCTCAGCCGGGTGCGCCCGAGGAACTTCGTCGAGCAAGCGGACGTAGAGACCCATCGTCTCGGCTGCGCGACACGCGGCGCTCGTCGATCAGGAGCAGTCCGTGCGCCGGCTCGGCGTCGTGAAGCCGTTCGAGCACTGCCCACGCATCGAGGCCGTAGGTCATGGCCCGCGTCGGCGCTCTCGCTCGAGCTCCTCCGGGTGGTCCGCCTCGAGATCAGAGGTCAGGCGTACTCGGCGAACGCCCCGGCGAGGCTCGTGATCGCCCGCCCGCTCCGACACGAAATCCCAGCGCATCAGCTCGCTGGGTTAGCAAGCACCTGGAAGACCGCGCCGACCGGATCCTGAAGCACGGCGTAGCAGCCGATGTCGGGGAGATCCACGGGCGCGACGATCACCTTGGCGCCGAGCTCCTCCGCCTCCTTGCAGGTCGCGTCGGTGTCGGCGACGGCGAACGCGGTCGCCCAGCTCGGCGGCGCCCCGGCCATCTCGGGAGTGAGCTCGAACATCCCGGCGACGTTCTTGCCCTCGACCTTGAGCAGGCGATAGGACGCCGTCTCACCCATCGGCATCGTGTCCACCTCGTAGCCGAAAACCGCGCGGTAGAAGGTCTCGGCGGCCTCGACGTCGCGGGTCTGGCACTCGCTCCAGGTGAACGAGCCCGGTTCGTTCGCGAGCTCCGAGCCGTGGTGCTCGCCCGCCTGCCAGATGCCGAACGCGGCGCCGGTGGGGTCCTGCGCGACCGCCATCCGGCCTGCATCGAACACATCGAGCGGCGCCATGATCAGAGTGCCTCCGGCGTCGCGGATCTTTCCGGCGGTCGCGTCGACGTCGTCGGTCGCGATGTAGTCGACCAGAAGGACGGCATCCCCTCCTGCTGCGGCGGCAGGGCCGCGGCGACGGACTTCCCGTCCTTCGAGAGCATCGTGTAGCCGCCGGCCTCGGGCCGCGGATCCTGCTCCGCCTTTCAGCCGAAGAGCTCGGAGTAGAACGAGACCGTGCGGTCGAGCTCGGGGGTCATCACGCGACCCAGCAGGGCGTTCCGGGGGCGTACTCGGTGAACTCGGGCATGGCGGCAACTCCTTAGGCGGGTGGACGTCTCTCTAGACGTCGCAGATCGGTGGACGGTTTGTTGCAGTCTCGTTGCAATGTCGAGACGAAGCCGTGACGACTCCGTTGGCACGCTGGAGTGGTGATGACCGTCGACCTCGTGAGGCCTCCGCTGCCGCTCTCCTACCTCGTCTTCCTACCGGTGCTCGCGGGGCCGTACCCGGGGGCGGCGAACGAGCGCGAAGCCCGGCGTCGACTCGAGCGCTTGCTCGACGAGGGCTGCGACCTCTTCCTCGACCTGACCCAGCTCGGCGAGTGCGAGCCGTACGCTCATCTGCTGCCGCCGCGCGCGCGGCACGTCCGGATGCCGCTGCGGGCAGGCGCGGTACCTGCGGAGGAAGCGATCGACGAGATCGTGGCGGCAATCGACCGCTACTCGGCGGCGGAGGGCTGGTTCATCTACGTACACGACGCCAACGGAATCGGACGCGTCGGAACGGCGATCGGCTGCTGGATCGGGAGCATGCCGCAGCTCGCGCGAGACCCGATCACGTTTCTCGACGAGCTTCGGAAACCTCTTGGGGAGCCGTGGCTGAGCTCCCCCTCGCTTCCCGAGCAGAGGGCGTTCGTGCGGCGCTGGTCGCACACGCGCCGGGAGCGGCCAGATCAGCTCGTGGAAGGAGGTAGCTGGTAGGCCATCAGGATCGCGTCGACATAGCCGCTCTCACGCCGATAGTGCTCGCGGCGGAGTCCCTCACGCTCGAAGCCGAACGCCTCGTAGAGCCTGGTCGCGGGCTCGTTCCAGGGGAAGACGTGGAGCTCGAGCTTGCGAACGCCCGCGTTCTGCGCCCACGCAACCGCCTGCTCGAGTAAGGCGCGCCCGATCCCACGACGCCGATGATCGGCGGAGATCATCAGCCCGAGGTCGGCGACGTGGTAGCTCGAGGGATGCGTGTCCCGCGCGAGCGAGAGCCGCCCCACGAGCTCAACGTCGGCCACGGCGACGAAGACCGCCGCGTGCGGGTAGCGCTTGAGCGCGCGGAGATAGCGGCGCTCCTCCGCGACGGTGCGCCAGCCGTTCGTGTTCAGAAGCCAGTCGCCCTCCTCGCGGCCGACCGAGGCGCCGAGATCGACAAGCGCTGCCGCATCCTCGGGTCGCGCGGGCCGGATTCTCACCGTCGGGGCTTGTCGCGGCGGCTCCGTCGAGTCTCCGCCGCCGCTCATACGACGATGCCGTGGCCGCCCCGGCGGGGATCGCCCGCGGCGTCGAGCGAGCCGTCCGATCGGAGCTCGACGGCGG
>JBPCJB010000028.1:0-2779 GCA_051005735.1 Gaiellaceae bacterium
CCACGAGGGCAGTGGCGGCAACAAGCGCGACGACGGGGCGGAGGGACCTTCGGCGGCGAATCGGCTGCCGCGCCGCGAGGCTTGCGAGCACGACCGCCCGCGCTCGCTCGCGCGCCTCGTGCTCGCCCGGAATCTCCACCCGCTCGAGCTCCCGCCTCACACCCGCTCCTCGAGCGAGTCGAGCCCGCGGCGCAGGCGCGAGTTGACCGTCCCGCGCGGCAGCCCGAGGAGCTCCGCGATCTCTCCGGGCGTGTACTCGAGTAGGTGCCGGAGGACGATCACGGCCCGATGCTCCGGCGGCAAAGCTCCGAGCGACGCAAGCAGCGATCCGTCGAGCGGCGCGGGCTCCGCCGGAGCTGCGACGACGTCCAGCAACTCGGTCTCCCCGCGGAGCTGCTGCGCCCGCGACCAGTCGATCGCGCGGTTGACCGCGATCCGGTGCAGCCACGGTCCGAACGGGCGCCGCCGGTCGAAGCGGTCGAGCGCGCGCACCGCGGCGAGAAACGACTCCTGGGCGATGTCCTCCGCGGCGGCCGCGTCGTGGACGACGAGGAAGGCGGCGCGGAATGCGCGCGGCCAGTGCAGGCGGAAGAGCGCCTCCAGGTCCGAGGCCGATCCTCGTTGCGCGCCGCGCACCCAGGCGCGCTCGTCGCGGCCGCCGGCCATGCGCTGACTCTACGACCGGGGCGTCGCAGGAGGTCCCTCACCGCGCCATCACGAAGCACGCGTCGTGGGAGGAGCGGGCCACGCGCAGCTGCTCGATCCGCGCGCCTCGTTGGCTGAGGACGCAGAGCGTCCCTTGCGAGAGCGACGGGGTCAGCACGACGCCCCAGCCGTGCTGGACGTTGTACGAGCCCGCAGGCACCGCCGCAGAGCGGAGCAGACGACCGTCTCGGTCGTATACACGCAGAATCGCGTCGTCGCCGCTTGTCACGAAGGTGCGCCCGCCGGTGAACGTGACGTGCTGGGGCGGCGCGTCGCTCGCGAGCGTGCGCACGAGCCGGACGCCGTGGTCCTCGTACAGCGCGAGCCGGTTGCGGTCGCCCGAGCTGACCCAGACACGCGCGCCTCGCGGCTCGTAGCCGACGTCGTGCGCGAGGAAAGGGGGTCGAACGCGATCGATCACCCGAGGCCCGCGCGCGTGGTCGAGGCCGACGATCGCGATCTGGGCACTCTTCGACCCAAGCACGACCCAGAGCCGCCGGCCGCGCGGATCGAGCGAGAGGTGACGCGCCGGACCGCCCACGGGAACGCGTCCGATCGCCCGCCGCGCCCTGAGATCCACGATCGCCACCTCATGGCGCGCCGAGTCCGTCACGTACGCGAAGCGCCCGTCAGGGGAGATCGCCGAGTAGCGCGGAGCTTCGAAGCTGCCCTCGATCGAGCGAACCCTGAGCCCCGAGTCGACGAGCGTCAGCCGGCCCGACCCGGTGTGGGCGACGAGAGCTCCCGTCCCGTTGACGCTCTCGATGCTGCGCGGGTCGGCCGGCGTCGCGACCCGGCGGTGGACCCGTCCCGTCGAGAGGTCGACCGCGACGATGGCCGACTCGAGGTCGGCAGTGACGAGCGCGAGCGGTGTCCCTCCGCGCCGGCCCGCCAGAGCGGGCGCCGCGCCGAGCACGAGTGGCGTGGCAGCGGCGGCGAGGAAACGGCGTCGGTCCATGTACTCCCTACGCGCGAATGGCGTCGCGAGGTCCGGGGCCTCTTGCGCGCCCACCGGTGTAGGAGTAGCGACACCTCTCCTAGGAGGCACGCCATGCTCAGGCTCGCAGCGCTCGCTCTCGCCTCACTCTCCCTCGTCGCTGGCTCGGCAGCCGCCGGCGGTGGGCCCTCGCCCGGCGCCGTCACCGGCTGGGACGGCGTGCTCGCGCCCGGCGGTGCGCTTCGCTACGTCACCCTTCCCTCTGGGAACTCGACTGCCGTCGCCGCGGTTCGCGTGCGCACCGGCCGCGTCGAGCGGTTCGCGTCCGTCCGCGGAACGTACGGGATCCCGCGCGTCGCCTACGACGGCTCGACGGGCGGCGTCTCCGCCGACGGCCGCGCACTCGTCCTCTCGAGCTTCGCGGGAGCGCCAGGCCCCCGCGCCGTCACGCGCTTCGCGGTCCTGAGCACGAAGCGGCTGAAGCGCGAGCGGCTCCTCGAGCTGCGCGGCGCCTGGTCGTTCGACGCGCTCTCGCCCGACGGGCGGCTGCTCTACGCCGTCGAATATCTCGGCACAGGCCAGAACGCGCGCTACCGCGTCCGGGCGATCGACCTCGCGAACGGCCGGCTCCTGGCAGGCTCGATCGCCGACTCGCGCGAGGCGAGCGGGGAGATGCGCGGCTCGCCGATGACCCGCGCGACGAGCCACGACGGCGGTTGGGCCTACACGCTCTACGCAAGGCCCGACGGAACCGCGTTCGTGCACGCGCTCGACACGCGCCACCGCAAGGCGCTGTGCATCGACCTGCCGTGGCGCAAGGTCGGGAACGCGCTCGGTAACGTGAAGATGACGGTCCAGGGACGCTCGCTCGTGTTGACGCAGCGTGGCGCGCGTCTCGCGACGATCGACACCCGCGCCTTCGTCGTGCGCGCGTTCAAGCGTCCCGCAGCACCCTAGGGCTTGATGCGGGTGGGCCGCGGAGCGCTCAGCTTGCGCCCAGAAGAGGAACGGCCTCGGTCGCCTTCGCGATCTCCTCGACGACCTCGACGATGTCGCGGTTCGCGTTGAAGACGCGGAGCTGGCGGTCGGAGCCGTTGCCGCGGCCGAGGATCTCGCCGATCCCCTCGAGCTCGCGGT
>JBPCJB010000029.1:0-12334 GCA_051005735.1 Gaiellaceae bacterium
TCGGCCGGGGCTTCGGCGGTCTGCCCGCCGTGAGCGACGTTGATCTCGACGTCCCTCACGGCGAGCGTCGGGCCATCCTCGGCCCGAACGGGGCCGGTAAGACGACCCTCTTCAACGTCATCTCGGGAGACCTGGCCGCGTCGTCCGGCAGCGTCGAGCTCTTCGGCGACGACGTGACGACTGTGCCTCCAAGGAAGCGCACGAAGCGAGGACTAGCCCGCACGTATCAGCAGTCACGCATGCTTCTCGGCGTCAGCGTCGAGGACAGCATTTACCTCTCGGCGCTGGGGGTCGGTGCCGGCCACCTGCGACCGGTGTTGCTGCCGCGGCGCGACGAAGCGCTGCGCGAACGGGCGCGGGCGGCCGCTCGGCGCGCCGCGATCGACCACAGGCTCTCGGAGCTGGTAGGCAACCTCTCCCACGGCGAGCACCGGCAAGTCGCAATCGCGATGGCGCTCGCGTCCGAGCCGAAGCTCCTGATGCTCGACGAGCCGGCGTCGGGCCTCTCCCGCGGTGAGCGGCAGCTCCTAACCGAACTGCTCCTCGCCCTCGACGAGGACATCACCCTCGTGCTGATCGAGCACGACATGGACGTCGCGCTCACGGTCGCGGAGCGCGTGACGATGATGCACAACGGCCGCGTCATCGTCGAAGGCACCCCTGACGAGATCCGGGGCAACACGCTCGTCCACGATCTCTACCTCGGCCGGCACCATCACCGCGATGAGTGACGTCCTGCTCCGGGTCGAGGGCCTTCGCGCCTACTACGCGAGCGCCCCGGTCCTGCACGGTGTGACCTTCTCGATGGGGCGGGAGTCGATCGCGATCGTCGGCCGCAACGGCATGGGCAAGTCGACCCTGTGCGCCGCGATCATGGGTTTCACACCCCCGCGCGCGACCGGCTCGGTGCAGTTCGGCGGCAAGGAGCTGATCGGACGGCCATCGCACAGGATCGCGCGAGCCGGGCTGGGCTACGTGCCGCAGGGCAGGCGCCTCTTTCCCTCGCTCACGGTCGACGAACACCTCGTGATCGCTGCCCGGAAGGGCGAAGCAGGGTGGACCGCTGAGCGCGTCTACGAGCTCTTCCCGCGTCTGGCCGAGCGCAAGCGAAACGGCGGCGCCGAGCTCTCGGGCGGCGAGCAGCAGATGCTCGCGATCGGCAGGGCGCTGCTCGGCAATCCACGGCTCCTGATCATGGACGAGCCCTCCGAGGGGCTTGCGCCCGCGATCGTCGACACGATGGTCGCGGCGTTCAAGCGGCTGGAGGAGGAAGGTCTTGCGATCCTGCTGATCGAGCAGAAGCTCGACGTGGCGATCTCGCTTGCCGACCGCCAGCTCGTGATGGTCGGCGGAGAGATCGCGCTCGAGACGACCGCCGCCGAGCTCGAACGCGACACCGAGATGCAGCGCCGGTTCCTCGGCGTCGAGCCCGTGGCTCACGCGTGAGGGCGGCCCGGCCGCTCCTCACCGTTGCTATCGCGTTGCTCCTCGCAGGATGTGGTGGCTCTGACGAGGGCGACGCCGATCTCGTCTTCGTCAGTACACGCGACGGGGAGTACGCGATCTATGCCGCGAGCTCGAGCGGGGGCGACGAGCGACGGCTCACCGATGCGCAGGTTGACGCCTCGACACCGCAGGGGCTGTTCTTCCAGGCTGAGCCCGCGTGGTCGCCGGACGGACGCACGATCGCCTTCGCAAGCAAGCGGAGCGGCACGTTCGATCTCTATGCGATGAATGCCGACGGCAGCGGCACGCGCCGGCTCACCTCGACGAAAGACGACGACGGTCAGCCGACCTGGTCGCCCGACGGCGAGTGGATGGCCTTCACGAGAGGCGCCTCGGGGCGGATCTTCGTGATGGCCGCCGACGGCTCGGGGGCGCGCCGGCTCACCGGAGAGGAGGTCGACGAAACCGAGCCTGCGTGGTCGCCCGACGGTCGGTTGATCGCGTACTCGAGGAAGGTCCCCGGCTCGAGCGTCCGCGAGCTCTGGCTCGTGCGCCCGGACGGGTCGGAGGGGCGCCGCCTGACGAGTCTCGGCGGCGTCGCGCAAGCGCCCGCGTGGTCGCCCGACGGACGACGCATCGTCTTCTCCGCGAACGTCGGCAACGCGCACTTCGACATCTACGAGGTCGGCGCCGACGGGAAGGATGTCCGGCCCGTGACCTCGGGGGACGACTCCTTCGAGCCGTCCTGGTCGCCCGACGGGATCACGATCGCCTTCTCGACCCGTGGCGCGATCTCCGCGATCGACGTCGAGACCGGCGAGGAGGAAGTACTGACCGACCCCGACCACAACGACTCGAGCCCGGCCTGGGCGCCGCGCTCCGAGGGAGAGGACGGCTGATGCAGGCGGTACGTGTCCATGACGGGAACGAGCTTCGCTACGAGACCGTTCCCGATCCGCAGCCCGGCGCCGGCGAGGTTCTCGTCGAGCTGCGGGCGGCGGGGCTCAATCGACGGGATCTCCTCGTCCGCACCGGCACCTATCCGTTTCCACTGCCACTCGTTCCGGGCTCGGACGGCGCGGGAGTGCGAACCGACACCGGCGAGGAGGTCGTGGTCTTCCCCGGGCTCGGCTGGGGCGATCGCGAGGACGCGCCGGCACCCGGGTTCGGGATTCTCGGCGGCCCGAGCAACGGCACCTACGCCGAGTTGGTCGCGCTTCCGGTCGAGAACCTCTACCCGAAGCCGACGGGGCTCTCCTGGGCCGAGGCGGCGGCGTTCCCGCTCGCGGCCGTCACTGCGTTCCGCGGGCTCTTCGCCCGCGGCGGCCTGCGCTGCGGTGAGAGCGTGCTCGTCCTGGGCGCGGGCAGCGGCGTCTCGACCTTCGCCGTGTCACTCGCGGTGCAGGCGGGAGCGCGCGTGCTGGTGACGTCGTCCTCGGACGAGAAGATCGAGCGAGCACGGGCTCTCGGCGCGCAGGCGGGCGTCAACTACGCGACGACGCCGGACTGGGCGGCGGCCGTGGCGGAGCTCGGGCCCGTCGATCTCGTCCTCGACTCGGTCGGCTCGACCTGGCAGCAGTCGCTCGACGCTGTCCGTCCGGGCGGGCGAGTCGTCGTCTTCGGCGGCACCGGTGGGGCGGAGGTCACGCTCCAGGTGCGTCCGTTCTATTTCCGGCAGCAGTCGCTCTACGGCACGCAGCTCGGTAGCCCGCGCGACTTCGAAGGGCTGTTGCGGCTGCTCGAGGAGGCGACGTGGAAGCCGGTGCTCGACTCGGTGCGGCCGCTGGCCGAAGCGGCTGCGGCGCTCGCGCGTCTCGAGGCCGGCGAGCACTTCGGCAAGCTCGTGCTCGAGATCTCCTAGAAGGTTCCGAAGCGCTCGTACGCCTCCAGAGGAGGCATACCGTCGCGGACGGCTGCGCGGATCACGCTCTCCGTCGCGGCTTTCGTCTCGGCCTCGGCGAGGACGCTCTGTGCGATCGCGTGCGGCACAACCACGACGCCGTCGTCGTCGCCGACGATCCAGTCGCCCGGCTCGATCCGGACGCGTCCGATCGTCACCGGGACCTGCGTTGCTTCCAGCTCCCAGCGCCAGGTCGAGTCCTCCGGCGTCACGAAGCGTGTGAAGACGGGGAAGCCCTCGTCGAGGATGAAGCGGACGTCCCGGCAACCGCCGTCGAGCACACAGCCGGCGACGCCTCGTTCCTTCAGCGACGTGACCGAGAGCTCGCCGAGGTGGGCCGAGACGTCCTGCGCGCACGCGTAGACGGCCACGTGGCCCTCCGGGACCTCACCGAGCATCCGCAGCACCTTCCGGAGCGCCGCGTCGTACTCGGTGGCCTCTGCCGGCCGCCCTTGGACGGTGAAGGCAGGCCCTGCCAGCCGGAGGCCGGGCGTGAGCGGCCGGATCGCGGGCGGCAGCGTCTGGTCGTGACGGCCGCGGGCGTCGAGGACATCCGCGAGCGCGGCGGTGTAGATCGCCCCGAAACGGGATTTCACGGTTCCGGGATCCCGAGATCGGGTGGACGGTCGTCGCCACGGCGTTCGACGAGCTCCGGTGCTTGCTCCTGCAGCAGGCGGAGTACGAGCTCGGCTCGGCGGACGCGCTCCCGGCCGAGCTTGGTCGCCACATCCTGGAGGTGGAGGCCGGCCGGGTAGATGTTCGGCGTGTTGCGGATGCCGAGCTTCACGTACATCGGGGCCGCCGCGCGGATCAGCTCAGGCACCTCGTAGAAGCGCACAAAGCCGCCCTGGTCGTCCGGCACCTCCACGTAGACGTCGAGCGGGGCCGAGCAGGCTGCGCGCACCTCACCGAGCTCGGCCGGCGAGAGATCCGTGGAGACATTGATCGTCGTCGCGCCGAGCAGCTCGAGCGCTCGTGCCGTCGGAGGGTTCGCGCAGGGCAGGAGCACCGAGGTCTTGAGGACGAGCGTCTCCGGCAGGTCGCCGTCCTGCTTCAGCCGGCCGAGCGTTCCCAGGACTCCAACATCCGCCACGAGCACCGAGCGAATGCCGAGCGCGACCGCGCGCCGGGCCTCGGCGATCGACCAGTCGACGCCGGCCCGTCCACGGGCGACCCCGGCCACGGCGGTCGTGGCGAACGACTGACCGCCCGCGTCCCAGGCGCCGCGCGGGCCGAGGAAGAGTGAGACCTCGACGCCGTGCTCGGCTCCGAGCGTCGCCATCTCCGCGATCTCGGCGTCGGTCAGCATCATCACGCCCGAGCCCTGCGAGACCCGGCGCACCGGAACGGCGCGGGCATCGGCCTCGTCGAGCACGGCCCGCAGGACCGCGGGGCCCTCGACGGAAGGGATCTCGATCCGGTAGCGCAGGCCGTCCGCGAAGCGCGCGTCGCTCACGCGCCTACCTTCTCACCGGGCGGTTGGGGTTGCTGGGTTAGGGTTGCCGAGTGCTGCCGATCGAGCGTCCGGGCAAGATCATCTGCGTCGGCCTCAACTACCGGGACCATGCCGAGGAGCAGGGTGTCGAGCTGCCCGAGGAGCCGCTGCTCTTCGCGAAGTGGCCGAATGCGCTGATCGGGCCGGGCGAGCCGATCGTGATCCCGCCGATCGTGACGAGGTGCGACTACGAAGCCGAGCTCGGCGTCGTGATCGGGACGCGCGTGAAGGACGTGTCGAAGGAGAACGCCTTCGAGGCGGTGCGAGGCTACGTGTGCGCGAACGACGTGAGTGCCCGGGACCTCCAGTTCAAGGACGGGCAATGGTCGCGCGGGAAGTCGCCCGACACGTTCTGCCCGGTCGGCGAGCTCGCGCCCGCGGCAGACGTCCCGGATCCGCACGACCTCAGGATCCGGGCGATCGTCAGCGGCGAGGTGCTCCAGGACTCGACGACCGCCAACCTCATCTTCGGGATCGACGAGATCATCAGCCACGCGTCGAGGACGATGACGCTCGAGCCTGGGGATCTGATCCTCACCGGAACGCCCGCGGGCGTCGGTGTCTTCCGCGATCCGCAGCGGCTGTTGCAGCCCGGCGACGAGGTGACGATCGACATCGACGGGGTCGGGTCGCTGACGAACCCCGTCGTCGCAGGTTGACGCGCGACAATCGAGCATCGATGATCGCCGCGGTCGATGAGCATCGCGCGAACCGTTCTCCGTGAGCAGGTCAAGGACGTTCTCCTCGAGCGCATCCTGCGCGGGGAGCTCGAGCCGGGAGAGCGCCTGGTCGAGACGCGGCTGGCGCGTGAGCTCGGCACCAGCCAGGCGCCCGTACGCGAGGCGCTCCGCGATCTCGAGCTCCTGCGCCTCGTCGAATCGGAGCCGTTCCGTGGCGCTCGGGTGCGCGCCGTCGACGACTCGCAGCTGCTGCCGGTGTTTCCCGTCCGGGCGGCGCTCGAGGAGTTAGCCGCCATCGAGGCGGCCCGAAACGCCTATCGCGACCCGGGCGCGCTCGACCGCGAGCTCGAGTCGATGCGGGAGGCTGCTGCTGCGGCCGACTGGCGCACGCAGATCGATCACGACCTCGCCTTCCACCGGACGATGGTGCAGATGGCCGGCAACGAGCCGCTGCTGCAGTCTTGGCTCGTCTTGGGTATCGAGGTCTCGACGGCGTTCGCGACGTACCAGACCTTCTGGGATCAGACCGAGCTCGCCGAGTTCCACGTCCCGATCGTCGAGGCGATCCGGGCCGGCGATTCCAGGCGAGCGGGCGCCGAGGCGCGGAAGCACGTCCGGCGGACCGAGCGGGTAGTACGGCAGAGAACGCGAGACGCCCGGCGTCGGTCGCCTGCCAGTTGAAGCAGCTCCACGAGCTCAAGGCGGCTGTCGTCGGCACAGGCTTCATCGGCGCGGTGCACGTCGACGCGCTTCGGCGGCTCGAGGTCGAGATCCTGGGTGTTGTCGGCTCGACGCCCGAACGGGCGCGCGCGACGTCCGCGGCCACTGTCTACGACTCCTACGAGGCGGTGCTCGCGGACGAACGAGTCGACGTCGTGCACCTGGCAACGCCGAACGACCTGCACCACCCGCAGGCGAAGCAGGCGCTCGACGCGGGCAAGCACGTCGTCTGCGAGAAGCCGCTCGCCGTCACCTCCGACCAGTCCGCCGAGCTCGTCGAGCTCGCCGGGCGTTCGGGCCTCGTCCACTGCACGAACTTCAACCTCCGCTTCTATCCGCTCGTCCAGGAGGCACGCGAGCGGGTGCGTGCGGGCGACGTGGGGGAGATCTGGAACGTCCACGGCGGCTACCTGCAGGACTGGCTCGCCTTGCCGACCGACTGGAACTGGCGGCTCGAGCCCGCGCGCGCGGGAGCGCTTCGCGCCGTCGGCGACATCGGCTCGCACTGGCTCGACCTGGCCCAGTTCGTCACGGGCCGGCGGATTGTCGAGGTCTTCGCGGATCTGGCGACCGTGCTGCCGGTGCGTCGGCGTCCGGCCGGCGAGGTGGAGACCTTCGCCGGAGGTGGCGACGACGCGCGCGAGGAGACGCCCGTCTCGAGCGAGGATCTCGCCCACATCCTGCTGCGCTTCGACAACGGCGCACGTGGCTCGCTCGTCGTCTCACAGGTCTCGAGCGGCCGCAAGAACTCGCTTCGCTTCGAGATCGACGGCGCAGCGGGCGCGATCGCCTGGGACTCGGAGCGCAACGAGGAGCTCTGGCTCGGCCACCGCGACCGCCCGAACGAGACGCTCCTGCGCAACGAGGCGCTGATGCACCCGGCCGCTGCGGCACGGACGCACCTGCCGGTCGCGCATGCCGAGGGCTTTGCGGACACGTTCCGCGAGCTCTACCGCGCCGTCTACGCCGACGTCGCGCGCGGCGAGCCCGCCGCCGAGCCCGAGTACCCGACCTTCCGC
The DNA here is from genome assembly GCA_051005735.1 of Gaiellaceae bacterium. Lineage (GTDB taxonomy): Bacteria > Actinomycetota > Thermoleophilia > Gaiellales > Gaiellaceae > Gaiellasilicea. The sequence continues at coordinate 7,261 of JBPCJB010000029.1, forward strand.
GACGGACACGTCGAGAACGTCATCGGCGACGCCGTTTCCCTGTCGAACCGCGAACGCCGCTGGGTGGAGGTGCCAGCATGAAGCTTGGTCTGCTGACAGCCCCGTTCCCACGACGCTCGCTCGAGCAGGTCGCGGCCTGGGCCGCCGGGGCGGGTTTTGAGATGCTCGAGGTAGCCTGTTGGCCGGCCGCCGGCGCCGAACGGCGCCGCTACGCGGGGACCTCGCACATCGACGTCACGAGCGTCGATCCGGGCAAGGTTCGCGAGGTCCTCGACCGGCACGGGCTCGAGCTCTCGTCGCTCGCGTATTACCCGAACAACCTCCACCCGGACGCGAAGGAGCGGCGAGCCGCCAACGCGCACTTGCGCAAGGTGATCGACGCCGCGGCGAAGCTCGGGGTGCCGACGGTCGGCACCTTCGTCGGACGCGACCAGACGAAGAACGTCCCGGACAACTTCCGCGAGTTCCGCAAGGTCTGGCCCGGGCGCGTCGAGCACGCCGAGTCGTGCGGCGTCAAGATCGCGATCGAGAACTGCCCGATGATTTTCTCCCACGACGAGTGGCCGGGCGGCACGAACCTCGCCGCCACGCCCGCCGCCTGGGACGAGATGTTCTCGATGGTCGACAGCTCGAGCTTCGGCCTCAACCTCGACCCGTCGCACCTCGTCTGGCTGATGATCGATGCCGAGCGAGTCGTGCGCGACTACTCCGGCAAGATCTTCCACGTCCACGCGAAGGACCTCGAGATCGATCGGGACGGCCTCTACCGCAACGGCACGCTCTCACTCGGAATGGGCTGGCAGGTGCCTCGGCTGCCCGGGCTCGGCGAGGTGCGCTGGGATCGCTTCATCGCCGCGCTCTACCGGGCGGGCTACGACGGCGTCGTCTCGGTCGAGCACGAGGACCGGACGTTCGAGGGCAGCGAGGAACTCGTCAAGCGCGGCTTCCTGATCGCGCGCGACACGCTGAAACCGTTGCTGCATTAGCTCCTGCGGTAGTGCTCGATAGTTCGCTGCACGCCTTCGGCGAGCGGCGTTCGCGGCAGCGTGCCGACCAGGCGCTCGAGCTGCGTCGCCTCGAGCGTCTCCGGGAACGGCAGTGCGTCGCCGGTCCAGGTGATCCGGCCGGCAACCTCGGGCACGGCGGCCTCGATCGCAGCGGCGACGTCCGCGGTCGAGGCGGCGACGCCCGGGAAGTTCGCGACGTGCGCCCCCTCGGTCGCCGCCGCGGCGGCTCGCGCGAACGCGACGCCGACGTCGGGGGCGAAGTCGTACTGGACCGTGCTTCCGTAGCCGATCTCGAAGCCCTCGCCGCGGGCGGCGGCCGCCATCGCGAGCGACGGGCCTGAGGTCAGCCCCTGATCGCGACCCGGCCCGTAGACCACGTAGGGGCGGATTCCGATCGACGCGACGCCCTCGTCTTCCCAGAGGATCCGTGCTGTGCCCTCGTTCGCGAGCTTGAAGACGCCGTAGAGCGTCGTCGGTCGGCTGCCGCCCGACTCGGGCGCGGGGGAGGGGTCGGCGCCCGAGTAGACCGCCGTCGAGCTCGCGTAGGCCACGCCCGCGACCCGCTGGCGCCGCGCCCTGACCGCCTCGAGCAGCGCGACCGTCCCGAGCACGTTTACGCGCGCCCCGGCCGCGGGGTCGGCCCGGCAGGACGGCACTTGAAGCGCAGCGAGATGGACGATCTGCGTGATCTCGTGCTCGTCGAGGGCGCTCCCGAGCCCTGCTTCGTCCGTGACGTCCCCGCGCACGAGGGTCACCCGGGCGAGCTCGTCTTCGGCCAGCACGAGCCGGAGGCGGGCGTCGTCGCCGCCGAGGTCGTAGCCGACGGGCTCCTCGCCCTTGTCGAGCAGCGCCTTGATCGTCCAGGCACCCAGGCAGCCGAGAGCGCCCGTGACGAGCGTCCGTTCAGGCAAGCCGTGTCTCAGGCAGGGGGGCGTCCTGGTAGACCGTGACCGTCTCGGTGTAGAACTCGATCGCGGCGCGACCCTGCTCGTGCGGGCCCCAGCCGGACTCCTTGACGCCGCCGAAGGGGACGTGGACATCCGCGCCGGCGGTCTGCGAGTTGACGTGGATGATCCCGGCGCCGATCTCCTCGCTGAACCGCTGCACGACGTGCTGGTCGCGCGTGAAGACGGCGGCGGAGAGGCCGAACCGAACCGCGTTCGCGCGCTCGATCGCCTCGTCGAAGTCCTCGAAGCTGTAGAGGGCAGCGACCGGGCCGAACACCTCCTCGCACGAGAGCTCGGCGTCGTCGGCGAGACCCTCGACGAGGGTCGGCGCGATCAGGTATCCGTCGTCGTCCGTGCGCACGCCGCCCGCGAGCACGGTCCCGTCCTTGCGGGCGCGCGCGATAGCGCCCAGGATTTCCTCCAGCGCGCCCTCGTTCACGACCGGCCCGACCTCGACGTCCGGATCGGCCGGATCGCCGACCTTTCCGGCGGCGATGCGCGCGATCATGCGCTCGCGGAAATCGTCGTAGACGGAGTCCTGGACGAGGATGCGCCGCGTCGCGGTGCACTTCTGGCCGGCCGACCAGAAGGCGCCGGCGTAGGCGGCCTCGACGGCCCGGTCGAGCTCGGCGTCGGCCATGACGACGAGCGGGTTCTGGCCGCCGAGTTCGAGTTGCACGCGGCAGTTGCGAGCGGTCGCCTCGTCGCGTACCGCCCGGCCGACCGGGACCGAGCCGGTGAACGAGATCGCGCGCACGTTCGGATTCCGGACGAGCTCCGCCCCGACCTTCGAGCCGGCGCCGGTGAGGACGTTGAGGACGCCGGCAGGCAGCCCTGCCTCGGCGAAGCACTCGGCGACGTGGAGGCCGGTGCGCGGGGCGTCGTAGCCGAGCTTCAGGACGACGGTGTTGCCGTGAATCAGCGCCGGCGCGAGCTTCCAGACCGGGATCGCGATCGGGAAGTTCCATGGCGTGATCAGCGCGACGACTCCGAGCGGGCGGCGCAGCGTGTAGAGCAGCTGGTTCGGCACAGAGGGCGCGTAGAGCTCGCCGATCGGCCGCCAGGCCTCGCCGGCCGCGAACCGGAGAATGGTTGCAGCGCGTATCGCCTCGAGGCGGGACTCGCGGAGCGGCTTGCCCATTTCTGCGGTCATGTCCTGAGCGATCTGTTCGGCGCGAGCCTCGATCGCATTGGCGGTCCTGCCGAAGTAGGCAGCCCGCTGCGCGGCGGGGAGCGAGGCCCAGCCCGGGAAGGCGTTGCCTGCCGCTTCGACTGCGGCGCGGCCGTCGGCTGCGTCCGAGGCCGGATAGACGCCGGTCACCTCCGACGGGCGCCACGGGCTCCGCTTCTCGTAGCTTTCGCCGCTCGCGCTCTCGCGCCATTCGCCGCCGACGTAGTTCTTCGCCGGCGATCCGGTGAGCGTTTCAGACATGAGCGAGGCTCCTTTCGAGGATGCTGGCGGCTGAGACGACGGGGTTCGCGAGGATGCCGATCCCGGGCACTTCGATCTCGACGACGTGGCCCGGCTCGAGCGTGAAGTCGTCGGGAGGGACGAGGCCGGTGCCGGTGAGCAGGACGCTGCCGGCCGGAACGGGGTTCTCGCGCAGGAGGAAGGCGACGAGATCCTCGAACGTTCGCCTCATCCGCGCCGTCGAGGTATCGCCGGCGAAGAGCTCCTCGCCTGCGCCGGAGAGGACTCGCATCCGGATCTCGAACGGCTCGGCGGGGACGGGGGAGAGGACGGCCGGCCCGAGCGCGCACGCCCCGGCGAACACCTTCGCCTGCGGCAGGTAGAGCGGGTTCGCGCCCTCTATCTCCCGGGAGGAGACGTCGTTGCCGATCGTGACGCCCAGGATCTCGCCGTCTGCGCCGACCACGAGCCCGAGCTCGGGCTCGGGGACGTTCCACGACGAGTCCGAGCGGACGCCGATCGGCTCGCCGGGGCCGACGGTGCGACGGCAGCCGGCGTCCTTGAGAAAGAGCTCCGGCCGCTCGGCGTCGTAGACGAGTGTGTAGACGTCCTGGACGGCGCTCTCCTCGACCCGCGCGTCGCGAGAGCGCTCGTAGGTGACGCCCGCGCACCAGACCTCGGGCGGATCGAGCGGGCGGAGCAGCTCGTACGGCTCGGGCAGCGTCAGCCGCTCGGCGTCGAGCGGCTCGATCCGGCCGCTGCGCTCGGCCTGGACGACGCCGTCCTCCACGGTTGCGTCCTCGATGCCGCTCGGTCCGCGCAGTCGGAGGCGGCGAATCGTAGGAGGGAGCATCAGTAGACCGCCCGCCCGCCGGAGATGTCGTAGGTCGCGCCGGTCGAGAACGAGCACTCCTCGCACGCGAGCCAGCAGATCAGGGCGGCGACCTCCTCCGCGGTTCCCATCCGGCCCATCGGAATCCGCTCGACCATGTAGTCGATGTGAGCTTGCGTGAGCCCGTCGAGGATCGGCGTGTCGACGACGGCCGGGGCGATGCAGTTGACGAGCACGCCCGTGCGGGCGAGATCCTTCCCGATCGCTTTCGTCAGCGCGATCACCGCGGCCTTCGACGCCGAATACGCGGCCGCCATCGGGTTGCCCTCCTTGCCGGCCATCGAGGCGACGTTGACGATGCGGCCGTAGCCGCGCTCGGCCATGCCGCGGGCGGCGGCGCGGTTGCAGTAGAACACGCCGTCCGCGTTGATCGCGAGCACCCGCCGCCATTCGTCGTCCGAGATCTCGAGCGTCGGCAGCGACGCGCCGGGGATTCCGGCCGCGCACACGAGCACGTCGATCGGGCCGAGTTCGCGCTCGACGCGGTTCACCGCCGAATCGACGTCCGCGGAGCGGGAGACGTCGCCGGCGACGGCGAGCAGGCCATCGCTCGGCTCCGCACGGAGGTCGAGCGTCGCCACACGGGCACCCTCGGCCCTGAGCCGGCGACCGGTGGCCTGGCCGATCCCGCTCGCCCCACCGGTGACGAGCGCGACGCGGCCGGAAAATCGATTATCGTTGAACTGGTTGCCCATGGCTTCAGCGTCAAGCCTAAAGCCCCACCCCCGATCAGCCTCGATCCCACCTGCTACTCTCCGTTCGGCAGCCTGCGACCGGACCGCATCTCCACGCTCGGAGGGACTCCACTGGCCGAGGT
>JBPCJB010000030.1:0-4221 GCA_051005735.1 Gaiellaceae bacterium
CGTTCATGGCGCCGCTCTCGCGGGCGATGCACCTGGCGGGCGCCGGCTTCTTCGCCGTTCTCTACGGCCTGATCCGGGCGCTGATCCTGTTCGTGATCGTTGCCTTCTTCTTCGACCTCGAGCTGCCGCAGGCGGATTACCTCGCCGCGTTCGTCGTGCTCGTGATCGCGTCGCTCTCCTTCATCGGAATCGGCGTGATGACGGCCGTGCTCCCGCTGATCTCGCCCGAGAAGGGCGCCCAGCTCGGATTCGTCGCGCAGGGGATGCTGCTCGTCGTCTCGGGCGTCTACTACCCGGTCGAGGTGCTGCCGCGGTGGATGGAGTGGATCTCGGTGATCTCGCCGGCGACGTATGCGCTCGACGGGATCCGCGAGGCGATCCTCGAGGGCCAGGGGCTCTCGACGATGTGGGACGAGATCTGGCCGCTACTCGTGATCGGCGTCGTCTCTGCCCCGGTCGGGCTCGCGATCTTCCGCCGCGGGGAGCAGTACGCGAAGAAGCACGGGAAGCTGAAGCGGTCGGGATGATCGTCGTCCGGCCGGTGGAGAGCGACGCCGACCTCGACGCGTGGATCGCGGTGCGGCGACGGGTGCTGCCGAACGAGCCGGCGGCGACGGTGGAGCAGATGCGCGCTCTGGAGACGCCGAAGCGGCTCCTGCTCCTCGCCGAGCGGAACGGCGAGCTAGCCGGCAGCGGTCTCGTGGATCGCTCGCAGACCGGAGGCGCCTACGTCGCGCCGCGGATCCTGCCCGAGCACCGGCGTCGCGGTGTGGGCAGCGCAGTGCTCGAACGGTCGCTCCAGCACGCCCGAGCGAGCGGCTTCGATTCGGCTATCGCGCACGCGGAGAAGCCGGGTGCGATCGAGTTCGCGCATCGCCACGATTTCGCCGAGGCGGATCGGGAGGTCGAGCAGGTGCGAGTCGTGCGCGCCGACGAGCCGGAGCCATCACCCTACGACGGCGTCGTCTTCTCGTCGGTCGCGGCCGATCCGACGTTGCTCGAGCGCGCGTACGGGGTTGCACACCAGGGCTACGCCGACCTGGCGCTTGCGACCGGCGGGATCGTCGTACCGCTCGAGGAGTGGCTCCGCGACGAGGCGACGCTTCCCGGCGGCTCGATCGTTGCCCTGGACGGCGATCGGGTGGTCGGCTACGCCGGCCTGCTCGCCTGGAACGACGACGACGCGCGGGCCGAGAACGGGCTCACCGCGGTCGATCGCGCCTGGCGGCGGCGAGGGCTCGCGACGGCGCTGAAGCGGCGGCAGCTCGCCTGGGCCTCCGCGAACGGCATCCGGGAGCTCGTCACGTGGACGCAGACGGGCAACGAGGGCATGCGTAGCGTCAACGAGCGCCTCGGCTACGTCACGCGGACGATCAGCCTCCGGATGCGGCGAGAGCTCCTGCCCGCCCCACCCCCGGCAGCTGCCCGCAATCCACGCTCGATCTGACAGCGGGCTCGGAGCTTCGGCAGAGGCGGGTCCGCTTTTTTCGGACGACCCAAAAGGGTCTATCTTCATTGTGAAACCACTTCACGATCGAGATGGAGGCAAGAATCGGGAAGCGCTCGATCAGCTCCTGGAGCTGGTCGTGCTTCTGAACGACGACATGACGAAGAGCCTCGGCGCGGAGGGCCTGACCGTGCCCCGCGCCCACCTTGTCTGGCTGTTGCACCACGGTTCCTCCACGCAGCGTCGGCTGGCCGACGCCCTGCGGGTCACCCCGCGCAATATCACCGGCTTGGTCGACGGGCTCGTCGCGAGCGGCCACATAAAGCGCGAAACGCACCCATCGGATCGCCGTGCCACGCTCGTCTCGCTCACCGAGCGCGGAGCCTCGACGTCGTCTCGAATGAAACGTGACCACGGCGAGCTGGCCGAGCTGCTGTTCGGAGCGATGACCGACCGGCAGTTCAGCGCGTTCGTCAGCGGGCTCGCTCTTGTGACGACTCGACTTCGCGAGGGACTGCAGACGACCGGCGGGGAAGGAGGTTGACTTCGGCGCTCAACCGTTGCTGCTCGCTCCTGCGCTGGCTGGTCCTCCTCGAGATCGGGATCTGGCGCAGCTTGTTTCTCTGGGTGACGCGACGCGTTCCAGGTCAGGGCCCCGAGGCCCTGAGCTTCACCTACGCGAACCAGGTCAGCCCGGTGCTCGGGGCGTTCATCTTCGTATCGGCGGTTGAGGCGCCCGTCGTCCATCTGCTGTTGCCGTGGGACAACCTCCGATTCATCCTGCTCGGCATCAGCGTCTGGGGCCTGGGCTGGATGGTCGGATTTCTCGCAAGCATGAGGGTCTTCCGGCATCTGCTCGACGGAACCGGGCTGCGGATCCGACGTGGAACCACCGTTGACCTACGCATCCCGTGGTCGGCGATCCGGAGCGTCGAGAGCAGGCGCGGCAGCGTCTCGACGAACAGGGCCTTGCAGGTCGAGCACGGGACTGGCGCCGCCATTGCGCACATCGCCGTGCTCAAGCAGACGAACGTCGCCATCGGGCTGCGCCGGTCGGTCCCGGTCACGCTCGCAGAAGGCGAGGCTCAGGTCACGGAGGTCAGACTCTACGTCGACGATCCACGCGCGTTCGTCGCCACAGCGCGCGAGCGCCTTTCCGATCTGCAACGTGCCGAGCTCCTGTCCGCCCAGCGCCCGGAGACTGCGTGTGCCGGCGGATCGTGTAGGATCGCCCGGTCTTCGTGGCGACGCTGCCTCGGACGCGGACTTTCCGCTTCCGGGGCTTTTCTGTTTTCAAAGGAGGTCATTTGATGGCGATGATCGAGAGCAAGCACCGGGCCACGTCCGACCCGGAGGCGCGCAAGGACGTGCTGAAGCGGATCAAGGACGAGAAGGTCGAGTACGTCCTCTTCTGGTTCACCGATCTGGAAGGGCACCTGAAGAGCTTCGCGATCACGCCCGGCGAGATCGAGACCGCACTCGACGACGGGATGGGCTTCGACGGCTCCTCGATCACGGGGTTCAACGCCATCGAGGAGTCGGACATGGTCGCGATCCCCGACCCGGACACCTTCCGGTTGATGCCGGGGCGCCCGGGCGAGTCCGTCGTCGGCCGGATGATCTGCGACATCGTCAAGCCTGACGGGACGCCCTACGACGGCGACCCGCGCTTCATGCTCCGCAAGGCGCTCGAGCGGATGCAGTCACTCGGCTTCGACACGTTCAACATCGGCCCCGAGCTCGAGTACTTCCTCTTCAAGGACAACACCGGCACCGAGACCCTTGACGAGGGCGGCTACTTCGCGATGACGGCGCTCGATGCGGCGACCGAGCTCCGCAACGAGACGATCCAGGCGCTCGAGAGCGTCGGGATCCCGATCGAGTACCACCACCACGAGGTGGCGCCGTCCCAGCACGAGATCGACATGCGCTATGCGCCCGCGCTCGAGATGGCCGACGCCACGATCACGTATCGGCTGATCGTCAAGGAGGTCGCGGCAAAAAACGGCGTCTACGCGACCTTCATGCCGAAGCCGCTCTTCGGCGAGAACGGATCCGGAATGCACACGCACATGTCCCTCTTCACGGACGGGCGCAACGCGTTCTTCGACGGCGACGACGAGTACAACCTCTCGGTGACCGGCAAGGCCTTCATCGCCGGCCTGCTCCGGCACGCGCGCGAGCTCTCTGGTGTCTTCGCGCAGTGGGTCAACTCCTACAAGCGACTGGTGCCCGGTTACGAGGCGCCGGTCTACGTGGCCTGGTCGCAGCGAAACCGCTCGGCGCTGATCCGGATCCCGCTCTACAAGCCGGGCTCGGAGCAGGCGACGCGCGCGGAGATTCGCTGTCCCGACCCGGCCTGCAACCCGTACCTCACGTTTGCGGCGCTCCTGCACGCGGGGCTCGAGGGGATCGAGCAGGGTTACGAGCTCGACGCGCCGATGGAGACGAACCTCTACCACCTGACCCCGGAGCAGCGTCGCGAGCGGGGGATCGTCTCGCTCCCGGAGACGCTCGGCGAAGCGGTCGACGAGCTGGCCGGCTCGGAGCTGATGCGCCGCGCGCTCGGCGAGCACATCCACGAGCGCTATGTCGAGCTGAAGCGCAAGGAGTGGGACGACTACCGGATCCAGCTCACCCAGTGGGAGCTCGACCGCTACCTGCGAGTGCTCTGAGACACGTCCGCGCGGGACGTGTCCGAGGTCAAGGCCCGGACCGTCCCGGCTGGACCCGTCCGGTGCTTCGAGCCCACGCTTCAGAGTGGACGTCCACCC
>JBPCJB010000031.1:0-5910 GCA_051005735.1 Gaiellaceae bacterium
CGTCAAGGCGCTCGCCGCGACCGCGGGCGCGCTCGTGATCTCGAGCTTCGTCTACTCGCAACCCGGAGGCGAGGTCTTCGTCCTCCTCTATGTCGGGCTCGTCTTCTACGTCACGTTCTTCTTCAGCTGGCGGCGGGCGCTCGTTCAGGTCGCGCTCGTCGTCTTCCTGGCCACCGCGAGCACCCTCACGGCCGGGAGCATCCAGGAGATCGTGCGGCTCTCGATCCTCAACGCCGGAACGCTCGCCGGCGCGGCGGGGATCACGCTCGTGCTCCGGCGGCAACTCCTCGGAGCGCTCGAGACCGCGGTCGCGAGCAGGGCCACGCTCGATGCTTTCTTCGAGCATGCGGCCGGCGGCTTCGCCTTCCTCGACAGCGACCTTCGCTTCGTCCGCGTCAACGATCCGCTCGCCTCCATGATCGGGCTGCCGGTGGAGAGCATTGTCGGCCGAAGCGTTCGCGAGATCTCACCCGATCAGGCGGATGCGATCGAGCCGCTCCTCTGCGCGGTGCTCGCGACGAGCGAGCCGGTCGTCGGAATCGAGCTCGCGAGCCCGGACGGCCTCCGCCACTACCTCGTCGACTGCTACCCGGTCGCGGAGACGCTCGGAATTGGGATGTCCGTCGCCGACGTGACGCGACTCAAGCGCTCGGAGCGGAGCCTGACGGAGTCGAATCGCCAGCTCACCGTGCTCGCGACGACCGACGAGCTGACCGAGCTGCCGAACCGGCGCATGTTCTCGGAGCAGCTCTCGCTCTCGCTCGCGCGGGCCAGGCTTAGCGGCTCTGCCGTCGCTCTGCTCTCGATCGACCTCGACCGCTTCAAGGATGTGAACGACTCGCTCGGCCATGCTTACGGCGACCGGCTGCTCGCCGAGGTCGCGCGGCTGCTCCGGGAAGGGGCGCGCGGAACCGATGTCGTCGCGCGGGTCGGTGGCGACGAGTTCGTCGTCCTCGTCCCCGACCTCGACGTGCGGGAGGCGCCGAGGCTCTCACAGACCGTCGCTGAGCGGATCCAGTCGCTCCTCGCTGCGCCGATCTCGATCGGGCCGGTCGAGCTACGTGCCGACGCGAGCATCGGTTGCGCGATCTACCCGCGCGACGCGCGCGACGAGGACGGGCTGCTCGGCGCCGCCGACGCCGCGATGTACCGGCGCAAGACCGCGACCGTGCGCGTCGCTTAGTTCTTAGCTCGCGGCGCGCACCCTATCCGCCACGTCGGCGAGCCCGCCCGTGATCAGACGGGCCGGCAGCTTCCTCGCGCCGACGACCGCCGGGCCGCCGGCGACCACGAGCGGTCGGTCGGTCGATGCCGCCTTCAGCTCCGCCGCCAGCCGTTCGAGCGACTCGGGCAGGGTCACGCTGAGGCAGACGACCTCGGCGCCGATCCGCCGGGCGACGGAGATCGACTCCTCGGCCGGAAGATTCGCTCCGAGATAGGCGATGAGCCAGCCGTCGGCCTGCAGCATCACCGCCACGGCGAGCAAGCCGAGCTCATGCTGCTCACCGGGGGCACACGCCAGAACCGCCTTGCCGCGGACGCCGCCGCGCCGGTCGGAGAGCATCCGCTCGAGCCGCGACCGCACCGCCCAGCTCAGCAGATGCTCGTCGGCGATCGCCTCCGGGCGGGATTTCCAGTCATCACCGACAGCCGACAGCGCGGGGGCGACGATCTCGTCGATCGCCACGACGAACGGGTGGAGGGTGAACGTCTGCTCGACGAGTCCGAGGACGCGCGACGGCTCACCCGCCCTGGCGGCTGAGATGAGCGCTTCGCGTAGCTCCTCGACCGTCTCGGCGGAATCGCTCCGCGCGGGCTCGAGGAGAGCGGCTGCGGCGCCGATCCTGATCCCCTCGCTGAGCCGGTCGCGAAGCCACTCGACGCGCGAGACGTCCTCGGCGCCGTAGCGGCGCTGACCACCGGCGGTGCGGTGCGGCCGGAGGATGCCGTACCGGCGCTCCCACTTCCGTAGCGTGTCGGAAGCGACGCCGGTCCGGCGCGAGACGGCTGCGATGTTGAGCCCTCCGGCCACCGGCTCCATGGGCACGGCCGGTCTGGACTCGACGTAGGCGATCGCCGTTGCGGCGAGATCGCCGAGCACGCGCACGTCGTCTTCGCTCCACTCGCGCGCGACTGTGTCGACGGCGCAGAACGTACCGACCGCATGGCCGGAGGCGGTGAGGAGCGGAATCCCGAGGTAGGCGACGACCTCGTCGTCGAACACCGCACGCGCCGCGCGGGCGCGCGGATCGATGCGGGCGTCGTCGATCGCGAGCGGCGCACCGAAGCTCACGGTGCGGTGGCAGAACGTGTCGGTGACGGGCACCGCGCCACGGCGCTGCCATTCGCGCTCGACCCCGGCGACGCTGATGAAGGATTGGGCCTCCGGCGCGACGAGCGTGAGCATGGCGATCGGAACGTCGAGGAGCGAGGTGACGAGCGAGGTCAGGCGATCGAAGACGGCCGAGTCGGACGCGCCGCCGACGCGGATGCGCGAGAGAGCCTCGAGTCGGGCCGGGTCAACGAGAGCGGCACCGACGGTGAGCGTGCCAGCGTTCTCCATCGGTGTGGAGACACTACCGACGACTACTAGGCTCGGGGGATGCCCGAGGGGGATTCTCTCCACCGTGCCGCCCGGCGGCTGCAACCGCTCGTCGGCCAGCGGCTCGAGGTGACCTCACCGCACCCGCGCGCTCAGGCGACTCGAGTCGCTGAGGCCGTCGACGGTCGAGTGCTCGAATCGGTCGAGGCGGTCGGCAAGAACCTCCTCCTTCGCTTCGAGGGCGGAATCGTCGTCCGCAGTCACCTGCGCATGAGCGGTCGCTGGAGGATCGAGGCTCGGGAAGCGCCGCGAGCTGGCCTCCCGTGGCTCGTCCTCCGAGGTGAGGCCATGGAAGGCGTGCTCTGGAACGGCCCCGTCCTCCATCTCGATTCGCGGCCGATCGGGAGGAGGCTCGGCCAGGACGTGCTCGGCGCGGGCTTCGATCCTGCTGCTGCCGTAGCTCGGCTCCGCAACGTCGGGGATCTCTCGCTCGGCGAGGCGCTCCAGGATCAACGGCTAGTGGCGGGGATCGGGAACATGTGGATGGCAGAAGCGCTGTGGGAGATCCGCGTCTCGCCGTGGACTCGGGTTCGCGACGCCTCGGACGAGGTGCTGGCGGACGCCGTCGCCGCGGCGCGGCGGCTGATGCAGGCGTCGCTCTCGAACTGTCGGTCGGGGCGGAGCGTCTATCGCCGCGCCGGGCGGCCGTGCGGACGCTGCGGCACGATCGTCAGCTCCAGGGGCCAGGGCGACGCGAACCGGACTGCGTACTGGTGCCCGGGCTGCCAGGCAGGAGGCGCGCCGCCGGGCGCGTAGACGGCGAGGTGGCTGTTCGCTCACCTCAGCTCCATCTGACGCTGCGCTCGTTCTGTCTCGGCGCCTTCGTCTACCTCGGGCGCGCGCTCGAGGAGGGGGACGAGCTGCCGTTCTCCTTCGAGGAGCACGTGCAGCGCGGCGGAGCCGCGCTCTATGAGTACCGGCCGCTCGTGCGCTCGTTCGTCGAGGCGCGTGCCGGCTCGCTGGCGAAGCGCGCGGACGCGCGGATCGCGCTGGACGAGCTGCTGCGCGAGCCCGCGGCGGCGATCTATGCGCGCGCTCACGCCGGGCCGAGGGCGTCCGAGGAGCAGGCGCTCTACCGCACGGCGCTCGTCTCGTTGCTGATCTCGACCGCGGAAGCCTGCGGCGGCTTCGACTGGGACGATGTGGCCTTCGAGCGGGTGTATGCCGCGTTCGAGGAGTCGCTGTTCGGCGGATCGCGGTCGTACGCTGCCGTCGCCCCGCTCGTCGGGATCTCGGTGATCACGCAGGTCGAGCTCGGCGAGGGGTTGCGGATCCGGGCGGCCGCAACGGGCGAGCTGGCGCGTCATTGGCCCGAGGCGCAGGGCCTGCTCCCGCGGGGGTTCGGCCAGGACTTCGACCGCTACTGCGTCGTCGAGCTGGAGCGGAATCTCGGCCCGGCGGAGGAGCCGCCCGACGCCCCTGCCGAGCTCTCCGATGCGGTCACCGCGATTCGACTTGCGACGGGGGCTCCCGTCTCGGCCGGGCCGGTGCTCTTCGAGCGGCTCGACTGGCGACCCTTCGGGATCCGGCCGGTGCTCCCGATCGCGGCCACCCAGCCGCCCGGTGAGCCGACCCGGCTCGACTCCTTTCGGGCCGAGGTTGCGCGAACCGTGCTCGAGCGGCTCGGCCTCGCCGACACCGACGCGACCCTCGCCGAGGCGCTCGACCGCTGGGAGCTCTCCCTCTTCCAGCACGAGCCCTTCCGCTCCGAGCAGCTGCGAGGTTCGTTTGCGGCCCTGCTCGGCGACACCTGGGAGCTGCGAGGCGCTGTGCTGCTCGGCGCGTCGTCGGAAGAGCGGCGGTCCCTGCATGCGTCGCTGCGGACGCTCGGCTCCGGCGACGCCGCGCCGCCCTCGGCGGCAGCTGCGGCGCGGCGGGCGCTCGTCGAAGTCTTGCGGAACGGCGATCGCGCGGCGCTCCTCCGCTCGCTCGACGAGGAGCTACTCGGCCTGCGCTCCTCGGCGAGCCTCGCGCGCGCGGGATAGCCGCTGCGCTCGACATACATCCGGCACTGCTCTGGCACAGAGTCGTGACGTTCTCGTGACAGGTGTCGCGGTAGCGTCGAGGCCAAGCAAAGGAGGTGGTCGAGCGCCTGCGCGCGGCGCCGCAAGGACATAATCGACGCGTGACCTCTCACTGGGACGAGCTGCCCTGGACACGGATGGAACGCGGCCACATCGGAGGCGATTGGCAGAGCCTCACCGGCGACCGGTCGATCACGGTCGGTGTCAAGCGCATCAGGATCGACGCAGGCAGGTGGTCGACCCCCGCGCACGTCGAGAACTCGGAGGAGGAGATCTTCTACGTGCTGGCCGGCTTCGGCGTCTCGTGGCAGGACGGCGCCTGCTACGACGTCGGCTCCGGTGACTGCCTCGTGCACACCGCGCGGACGGAGGCGCACACTCTGCGCGCCGGCCCCGACGGGCTCGAGGTGCTCGCGTTCGGGGAGCGGCATCTCGCGAGCGGGGCTCGGCTCCCGCGGGTGGGTGTCTCATGGGGCCTCGGCTCCTGGGTCCGAACCAGAGCCGAGGAAGACCATCCCTGGAAGCTCGAGGCCGAGGCCGGCGAGCCCGAGGTCGCCGAGTCGGAAGAACGGCCGGCCTGGATCGTGCGTCTCGAGGACGTGCCCGTCGGCGAACGGCGATTCGCCGACATCGCCGGCGACTGGCGCGATCTGGGTCGCGCCGCGGGTAGCGAGCGAACCGGGCTCAAGCACGTCCGTGTGCCGCCGGGCAAGCTCGGTGCGGCCCCGCACTGCCACTCGGCGGAGGAGGAGCTCTTCGTCGTGCTCGAAGGCGCCGGGGAGCTCGAGCTCTGGCCCGCGCCGCAGAGCGCCTCGGTGAGCGAGCGGCAAACCCAGGCGATCCACGCGGGGAGCGTCGTGGCGCGTCCGGCCGGGACTCGGGTGGCGCATGCCTTTCGCGCCGGACCCGATGGGCTCGCCTACCTCGCGTACGGAACGCGCGAGCCGAGCGACCTGGCGTACTACCCTCGCTCGAACAAGATCTTCTTTCGCGGCCTCGGCCTGATCGGGCGGCTCGAATCGCTCGAGTACGCAGACGGTGAGCACGGGGACGGTGAAGGAGTCGAGGCGTGAAGGAATAACCGGGATAGGCTTGAAATGCGAGTCCACATGGGACTCATGCGCCTGCTTCCGCGACCGAATGTCCGGTCGCACTCAACCACCGAGGAGACGTCGTTGCAGAGGGTGATCGTGTTCGCCAACCAGAAGGGAGGCGTCGCGAAGACAACGACGACACTCAACCTCGGGGTCGCGTTCAAGGAGCTCGGCCACCGCGTGCTCGTGA
>JBPCJB010000032.1:0-6441 GCA_051005735.1 Gaiellaceae bacterium
TCTCGCAGGTCGTCGCGGTCGGCGGGGTCGGCGACGAGCTCGTGGCGGCGATCAAGGAGCGGCTGCCGAAGATCAAGGTCGGAAACGGGCTCGACGAGGGAGTCGAGATGGGTCCGCTCGTCACGGCCGAGCATCGGAACCAGGACGCTGAACGAGTGCATCGGCGAACGTCGACCGCGCGATCGCGTTCGCCCACATTCCCGTGACCCAGGGCCGCCGCCAGACCAGGCGGTCGCTGTATGCGAGCGGCACGACAGCCGCCTGCTCGCCGATCCAGATCCGCTCGAACTCGCGGCAGATTCGAAGGCGTTCGTCCTGGTCGCGGACCGCGGACGCCCGGGCCAGGAGCCGCTCGAGCCGCGCGTCCCGGTAGAAGTGCGTGCCCCAGCGAAGGAGCGGCTCGAGGAAGCCGTCGCCCGGATCGAGAACGGAGTAGGACCAGGCCCAGAGGTAGGCATTGGCGCCTTCCCTTGCCGCTGCGATCAGAGCGGCGGTGGAGTGGACGGGCTGACGCCGGATCCGAAATCCGACGGCGGTGAGTTGGGCCGCGACGACCGACGCCAGTTCCTCCTCGATCCCGAAGTGTGCCAGCACGACCTCGTCGAGGCCACGTCCGTCGGCATGACCCGCCTCGTTCAGGAGAGCACGGGCGCGATCGAGGTCGAACGCCGGGGCGACGCGGTGCGAGTGACCGGGCATCGCGGGCGGAAGGATCCCGCCTGTGACGGCCGGAGTGCTTCCGAGGGCGCGTGGGAGCCCGTGCCGATCGATCGCGTGCGCGAGCGCACGGCGGACACCGTCGTCGTCGAGCGGGGACCGCCTCGCGTCGAGGCCGAGAAAATGCGTGGATCCTCCGGGAGCCCGCTGCGCGATGGTCTGATCGCCCGGTGCAGTGCCTGCGAGTGCTGCCAGGAACTCGTACATGAGGTCGAACTCGCCGGCCCGCCACCGCTCGCCTGCTGCGGAGGGCGACGGTTCGAGCGCGATCGTCACCTCGCCGACGTTTCCCCGTGCCCCGTACCAGCGGGGCGCGGACTCCAGCGTGACACGGCCCGGGGTGCGCGCGTCCGCGCGCGCGGGACGGCTCGTGAGGACGTACGGGCCGTTGCCGACGAGCGGGACGTCCCTGTACCAGTCTCGTCCGCGCCGCTCGTAGACGTGCTGGGGCCAGGCGAAGAGGAACGGGTTGCCAAGCAGGTAGAGGAATTGGTTGCGCGGCTCGCGCAGACGGATCTCGAGCGTGCGCTCGTCGAGCGCGCTCGCGCTGATGCCCTCGAGCCAGGACGCGGAGGCCACCTCGTCCTCGACCATCTGGGCGAAGGTGAAGGCGAAGTCGTTCGCCGTGACAGGCGCACCGTCGCTCCAGCGGGCGTCGCCGCGAAGCGTGAACCAGTAGGAACACCCATCGTCGGAGACCGTGAAGCGCTCGGCCAGGTCGGGCTCGAGCTCGAAGTCGGGCCCGATCGCGACGAGCCCCCTGAACAAGTTACGTGCGACCCAGTTCGGGATATCGCCGAGCGTGAGGCCGGGCGCCGTCTCGAGGGGCCAGCCCGCCGGCGTCGCCCAGACGATGCGCTCGCTCGGCGCCAGCGGTTCGGGCGCGGCGATGGGTCGGGCGAAGGCCTCGCTGAATGCCTGGTTCGCGGCGCGGTAGTCGAACGCGAGGTGGTGGGTGAGCGCGACCTTGAGCAGCATCCGGCGCGCACGCGCCTCGTCCCCGGCCCGATCCATGAAACGGAGCACCCGGCGGTAGAGCTGGATCGCCTCGTCCTCCGCGTAGACCGCCCGGGCGGCATCGGCCGCCTTCAGCAGGTACTCGACCGCACGCTCGGGCTCGTCGGCCTCGGCGAAGTGGCGGGCGAGGAGTCCGTACACCTCCGCCGGCGAGTCGCGGTGAAGCTCCACGAGTGCCTCGCCCACCTGCAGGTGGAGCTCCCGTCGGCGGGTCTCGAGCAGCTTGCCGTAGGCGACCTCCTCCACGATCCCGTGCCGGAAGCGGTATTCGGGCGCAGGCAGGTTCCGTTCCTCGACCACGAGCTGGAGCGACTGGAGCTCGGACAGGGTCGGCAGCAGCCGGGCGCGGGGGAGGAGTCGCTCGAGCAGAGGAAGGTCGAAGGAGCGCCCGATCACGGAGGCGGTCGTGATCAGCTCGCGCGCCTCGGCGTCGAGCCGGTCGAGGCGCGCCCGCAGCGCCTCCTGAAGCGCGGCCGGTATCGAGGCTTCACCGACGAGTCGCACGCGGCCGTCGTCCCACTCGAGAGCTCCCCGCTCGCGCAAGTCTCGAATCACCTCCCCGATGAAGTACGGGTTACCGCCTACCCGCTCGGCGAGGAGCTGCGAGAGCTCCTCTGGGAGCTCTCCGCCGACGCCCGCTTCTGCGAGTGCGCGAGCGTCCTCGTCCGGAAGCGGCCCCAGCTCGAGCTCGCAGAAGAGTCGGAAGCGTCTGCGGGCGCGTTCGACGAGCTGCCGCGCGGGGTGATCCGGGTCGCTGCGATGGACGAGCAGGAAGGCAACAGCCGTCTCTTCCGTAGCGGGAAGGAGCTCGTCCAGTAGCGAAAGCGTGGCCTCGTCCGACCAGTGGAGATCCTCGAAGACGAGACACAGCGGGCGTTCTCGCGCAAGCGCGCAGATGAGCTTGTAGAGCCAGTAGAACGTCTCCTGCTGGACGGCGTCGGGCGCGAGATCGGCGATTCGCTGCTCCTGCTCCGGCTCGAGTGCGAGACCCAGCAGGGTGGCGAGAAAGGGATGGGCCTCGTCTGCCTCGGTGGAGATCGTGCGGGCGAGCTGCGCCCGTAGCTTCAGGCGGACCTGCGCCTCGGGATCCGACGCGCCTAGACCGAGCCAGGCTCGGAGCTGCTCGCGAACCGGCCAGTAAGGGATAGTCTCGGCGTAGGAGACGGCATGTCCGGAGAGAAAGCGGATCCGGCCGTCGAACCGCCTCTGCACCTCGGCGACGAGCCGCGACTTCCCGATTCCCGGCTCGCCGGTGATCGAGACCACGCCTCCCCTCCCGTCCAGAAGCGCTTCGAGGGCCTCGCTCAGCGGGGCGAGCTCCGGCTCGCGGCCGACCAGAGCCGCCTCCAGACGTGCCGGCCGGGCCGCGCCGCCCAGGTCCAGCGCAGGATGCTGGCGGAGGATCTGTCCCTGGAGGCGCTGGAGCTCGGGCGAGGGCTCCAACCCGAGCTCTTCCACGAGCAGCTCGCGAGCCCGCCCGTACGCCTCGAGCGCTTCCGCCTGGCGGCCCGAGCCGTACAGGGCGATCATCAGCCTTCCCCAGAGCCGCTCCCGCAACGGGTGGCGGCCGACCAACGCCTGGAGCTCGGGGACGAGCTCCCCGTGCCGTCCCAAGGCGAGCTCCATCGCGATCCGCTCTTCGGTCGCCGCCAGCCGGAGCTCCTCGAGGCGGGCGATCTCGGGTTGGAGGGACGGCTGGCCCGCGAGGTCGTCCAGGGCCGGCCCCCTCCAGAGGCCGAGCGCCTCCTCGTAACCGGCGAGCGCCGCCGCAGAGTCGGTGACCGCCTGGTGTCCTGCCCCTCGCACGAGCGCCTCGAAGCGGGAGGCATCGAGCTCCTCGGGAGCCACGTTGAGCAGGTAGCCCCGGGAGCCACCTTCGAGACGCTCCGGTCCGAGCGCGCTGCGCAGGTGCGAGACGTAGCTCTGGAGCGAGCTCCTCGCGGCAGGTGGCGGGTCTTCGCCCCAGACGTCGTCGATCAGGCGCTCCTGCGAGACCGGGCGATTCCTCCGTAAGAGCAGGTGCGCGAGCACCGTGCGCTGCCTCGGCCCCCCGAGTGGGACGGCCTCGTTCCCGACGGCTACCTCGAGGCGCCCGAGGATCCGGAACTCCACAGGCGGAAGCTATGCCAATCGCGACGCGGAGGACGCAGGCTCCGCCCGAACTCCAGGCCGCAGTGTCGGCGAACGACGGAGGTGATCCCCTCTATCACCGTCCGAGCCGGGCGACACTCTGTCAAAGTGCCTCGAGTCACCTCTGAGGAGAAGCCACGCCGCGACGCCAGCGTGATCGCCGACCGCGCTCGCGGCTTTGGCTGGACTGCGATCGCCGCTCGCCACGATCTCTGCGAACGGATGTGCCGGGAGATCTGGAACGAGCACCTCCGCAAACAGCCGCTCGGGCCTGACGATCCGAGAGAAGCACTTCGCGAGGCGGTCGCCCGGTACGACGCAGCGATCGAGGATCTCGCTCGGCTCGCCGAAAGTACAGGCAACGATCCTGTGCGGCTTGGCTCGATCAAGGCTCGGCTCGACGCAATGACGCGACGGGAGGATCTGCTCCGAATCGCGGGCATCCTCCCGTCTACCGCTCGAGCATTGCGGACTGAGATCGACATTCAAAAGATGACAGATGTGATCATCGACCTGTTCGACCGCGTGGTTCCCGAGTCGCTGCGGGATCAGGCCGAACTGGATCTGATCGCGGCGCTCGAGGCCGCCTGACGCTTCTTCCGTAACTTCCGGCAAAATGGGGGCGCTTCGCCCTCGTTGGTGCCTGTCGCAAGTCAAGACGCGAGCTGCAAGCAGCCGACGCGGGCGAAGGCGGCAGTGGCGTCGCGGACCGTGGGAGAACGTTAGGGCTGTGCGCGCATCGTGGTCATGAGGCGGCCAGCTCCTCCGCAGGTCCTGCGCGGGCGTGATCGGTTCGTTTGAAGCGGCTAGGGGCGGCATCGGAGGCGGCCAAGCCGGCTTCAGGGTGCTTCGTCGTCGTAATACCGCCGACACAGAGAAGTTTGCGCCTACTAGAGCCCGGCCGGGGGCGTCGCGTGCGTGCTGGTGTGGCGCTCCCGCCGATCGGCGTCGTGAGCCTGTAGACGGGTAGGCCGTGGGTGGCGGGGCCTTTCGCGGGCCCGGTCAACGCGGTGATTATGCGAGCCCGTAGGAGCGCGTTTCGGCGGATGCGCGCGGCGTCGCGGCTGATGCCTGTTCGCCCCGGTCGGTATCGAAGAAAGTCGAGTGTGAGCGGGATCTTGTTCGCGTCGATTGCGGCCCGCGCGTGGCGGTTGAGGACGTGTATGCGTGCGGACACGATCACTGTCAGGTCGTCGATCGCGGCGGCGAGGGTACGGTCGGATTGCGCCATTCGTCGTTGCTTTCTGGTCAGGGGCAAGCGGCACGTTGGTAGCACGCCCATCTCTACGCGCCTGCAGGCAGCCTTGACGGCGAACAGGATTGGGCTGACACGCCGACCGCGCTGTAGAAGGGTGTCGATTGTGCCGTTGCATCCGCACCCGCCGGCGAAGCACTTCCCATATGCGCGGCCGTCGTCGCCGATCTTCCAGGCGATCGAGGTCGAGTCGCAGCGGGGGCAGCGCCTATCAAGCTTAAGCCTGCTGATGACGCGCCAGTCACCGTGATCGGAGCGAGCACCGCGAGTGGGGAGCTGCTCCCGGCTTTCCTTCGGTGCAGGCGGTGCGAGGTAGAACAGAGCGTTCGGGGAGCCCTCCCAGTTCTTGGTGTCCCGTCGTGACTCGGCAGCTGCCCAGAGCGCCGACTCGTGCGAGCACGACGTCACGCGGCGGCCACTCACGTCGCCGCCCTGAGAGCGTCGGCGGCTAAGTCAGGCTCGGCCCCCGGTTCTCGGCCAGGCGAACGAGCGCGGGCGCGACGGCGGACGGGAGCGCGCCGTGGTCTCGGCCGACAGTCGACGCGACGAAGACCCGGCCGATGTCCCAAAACGGAGCGGCGACGCTGTATTGCCAACTGGATGATGTAACGCGCCCCGCTCCCGTAGGCGTCTGCGAGTTCCTCGATCGACGGTTGAGGAGATCCAGCGACGACGTAGCAGGCCGCAAGATCAGCGTCCTCGAAATCGGTGGTCAGCCACTGTTCGTTTTCTTCGCAGCCGACCTCGGATTCCTCATCCTCCCGTGCTGGCACGCACACGTCGTGCGCGCGGCTCATGACAACTCCCCGCGAGCCAGGAAACCGGTATGGCTACGACGTGCGAGAGACTGCAGATTTCTCGCAGAAGCCTGGGGAACGATGCGCGGGTTCGATTCCCGCCGCCTCCACTCGACGCACAAGATGCGAAGCAGCGCGAGAAACCGCGCTGTGCAGGGCCAAAGTCCCTCGCACGAGCGCCTCGCGTCCAGCGGCTGCGCGTGCTCCCGGTCGATCCGGTCGCGGACGCGGCGCAGCCGCGCGAGGTCGCGCAGGCGCTGCGCCGCAGCGGATCTGCGGGTCACCTGCGAGTTCGTGTCACATACGACTGTAGAGCAGGATGAATGCCTACTCGACCCTCTTGAACACGCCCCTTTTACCGGTCGGGACGAGTCGAACAGACGAGAGACCTCGTCTCACGGTGTCCGCGAGGGCCTGGGTCATGTGCCGACGTAGGCGGCGAGGTGCTCGCCGGTGAGGGTGGAGCGGGCGGCGACGAGATCGGCGGGTGTGCCCTCGAAGACGATCCGGCCGCCGTCGTGGCCG
>JBPCJB010000033.1:0-5036 GCA_051005735.1 Gaiellaceae bacterium
TCGTCTTCCTCGAGAACTACGACATCGGCCTCGCGCGGACGCTCGTGCGTGGCTGCGACGTCTGGCTGAACACACCCACGCGCCCGCTCGAGGCCTCCGGGACGAGCGGGATGAAGGCGGCCGTCAACGGCGTTCTCAACCTCTCGGTGCTCGACGGCTGGTGGGCCGAGGGCTATTCCCCGGACGTCGGCTGGGCGATCGACGGCGTCTCAGACGAGGCAGATCGGGAGCAGCTCTACCGCCTGCTCGAAGACGAGATCGTCCCCACCTTCACGGACGACCGCGACCGCTGGGTGGCGATGATGCAGGAGTCGATCGCGCAGCTCGCCCCCCGTTTCTCGATGCACCGCGCGGTGATCGAGTACGTCGAGCGCTACTACCTGCCCGCGCACGCGGCCACTCGCTCGGCCTCCGCGTAGACGTCCAACGCCCGGCGAAGCGCGCCGCCTCGTCACAGCCGTCGCTGACAGGGCCTGTCCCTGTCCCTGTCAGCCCGCGTTGACGCGCGACACGACTTCCGTAGCGCCGCGATCCGGCTTGCGGACCGATCGCGGCGGTGGGAACATGTGTTCGTGCGCGAGGTCGGAACGATCCTGCACGCGGACCTCGATGCGTTCTTCGCGTCGGTCGAGCAGCGGGACGATCCCGGCCTGCGCGGGCGCCCCGTGATCGTCGGTGGGTGGGTCGTGCTCGCAGCCAGTTACGAGGCGAAGGCGTACGGGATCCGAACGGCGATGAGTGGCGTCCAGGCCCGCCGGCTCTGTCCCCAGGCGGTCGTCGTCGAGCCGAGGCTCTCCGCCTACACCGAGGCGAGCAGAGCGGTGTTCGACGTCTTCGCGGACACGACGCCGCTCGTCGAAGGGATCTCGATCGACGAGGCCTTTCTCGACGTGCGAGGCCTCGAGCGGCTCTCGGGCTCGCCCATCGAGATCGCGGTGCGATTGCGACGCCGCGTTCTCGAGCAGGTCGGCCTTCCGATCACAGTCGGCGTGGCGAGGACGAAGTTCCTCGCCAAGGTCGCGAGCGGAGTCGCGAAGCCCGACGGCTTGCTCGTCGTGGCGTCGGACCGGGAGCTCGCGTTCCTCCACCCGCTCCCGGTCGAACGGCTTTGGGGCGTCGGGCCGACAACCGCTGCCAAGCTCCACCGCCGAGGAATCGCGACCGTAGGCCAGGTTGCCGAGCTCGCCGAGACGACGCTCGAATCCCTCCTCGGACGGGCGTCCGGTCGGCGCCTCCACGCTCTCGCGCACAACCGCGACCCGAGACCGGTGCAGGTGGGTCGCCGGCGCCGCTCGATCGGCTCGCAGCGCGCGCTCGGCCGCTCGCCCAGGTCGCGTGAGGCGATCGAAGCGGCGCTGATCGGCCTCGTCGACCGAGTCACCCGCCGGCTCCGGGCAGCGGGCCGGGTCGGGCGCACCGTCGTCCTCCGGCTCCGCTTCGGCGACTTCTCTCGCGCGAGCCGCTCGCACACGCTGCCTCAGGCGACCGCGGAGACGGCCGCGATCCTCACCGTCGCCAGAGCGCTGCTGGCGACGGCCCTGCCGCTGATCGAGCGCCGGGGTCTGACCCTCGTCGGCGTCACGGTCGCCAACCTCGAGGACGACGGCGCGGTGCAGCTCGCCCTCCCGTTCTCCCGCGCGAGCGGTTACTTGCTCGACGCCGCGCTCGACGAGGTGCGAGAGCGCTACGGCTCGAACGCCGTCACTCGCGCCGTGCTGCTCGGCCGCGACCAGGGCCCGGCCGTGCCGCTCCTCCCCGATTAAGGGCGTGTCCGAAAGGTGGTCGCGGTGGATGGCACGCGGCACGTGGTTCGAGGCAAGGACGCAGGGAGCGGCATATGCGGGCCATATTGCCGCGACTGAGGACGCCGCCTCGGGCCGCGTGACGCCTGCAAGCCGCCCTGAGCCACCTTTTGGACAGGCCCTTGAGACCGGAGCTCAGGCGACCACGGCGGGCTCGTCGCCACCTGCCGCCTCGACCGTCACGTCGACCCCCTCGTCGACGATCGCCCGAGCGAGATCGGCGCCAACGCGAGAGCCGCCGAGCACGACCGACTCCTCGACCGTCACGCCTTCGTCGACGACGACGCCGGGCCCGAGGACCGAGCGGATCACCCGGCCCCGTACGATGCAGCCCGGCGAGATCAGGCTGGCCCCGATCCTGGCCGAGGCCTCCACACGGGCGGGTGGGCGCTGGGAGGCGCGCGTGAGGATCGGCCACTCCGGATCGTCGAGCCGCAGTTCCGGTTCGGGCTCGAGCAGGTCCATGTGTCCCTGCCAGTAGCTCTCGAGCGTGCCGACGTCGCGCCAGTAGCCGCCGAGGTCGTCCGCCCAGGTCTTACCCCGCTCGACGAGGCGCGGCAGGAGCGAGTGGCCGAAATCGGACAGCCCTCCTTCCTCGTCCTCGAGCTCGGCGAGGGTGTTGAGGAGCGCTTTCGCGTCGTAGACGAAGACCTCCGTCGTGACGGTCTCGCTCTGCGGCTCCTCCGGCTTGTACTCGAACGCCGTCACGAGCCCGCTCCCGTCCACCGTGACCGAGCCGAGGCGCGAGGCCTCCTCGAGCGACTTCACGGTCGTCACCGCGGTCGCCTCGGCGCCCCGCTCCCGGTGCCGCTCGAGCACCTCTTGGTAGTCGAGCCGGTACACGGCGTCCGCGCTGAGGACGAGCACGAGCTCCGGGTCGAAGCTCTCGATCGCCTCGCGGTTGCGGTGGACCGCGTCGGCGTTCCCCTCGTAGAACCCGCTTTCGCTCTCGGCCCCGCCGGTCGTCGGATGCACGACAGCCAATCCGCCCCAGGTCCGGTCGAGATCCCAGGGCCGGCCGTTTGCGAGATGCACCGCGAGCGAGTGCGCCTCGTATTGCTGGATCACCCACACGTCGGAGACGCGGCTGTGGTGGCAGTTCGAGAGCGGGAAGTCGATCAGGCGATAGACGCCGCCGAAGGGAAGGACCGGCTTCGCACGGCCGTCCGTGAGCGGCCCCAGCCGACCACCTTCGCCGCCAGCGAGGACGAGGGCGAGCACCTTGCCGCGGCGCGCTCTCACGCTCGACCTCGCCGGTGAGCCCTCGACCCGCCGCGATCAGGAATCGTCGTCGGGCCCCTTCGCCAGCCGGTCCCCATGCTCGTCGGCCTCGTCGTCCTCGCCGTAGATGATTCCCGCCGGGCCGCCGCTCCCGCCGACGAACCCGGCCTTTTCGGCGTCCTCGGGGTCGAGCGGCTCGCGCTCAGGATCGTCTGAGTCCTTCGTCTCGTCGAGCGGGTCGAGCTCGTCCTCGCGCTTTTCCTCCACGATCGGCCTCCTTGTCTCGCCGCAGCGTTGCGCCGCAGGCTCGTGTGCCAGCGTGACGTACCCGGCGCCCGCCGCCCGGAACCGCCGCGCCGGGTCGAAGTGGTGACGGACGCGTCTCGATGAGGCGAAGGCGTCTCCCGGCCGCCTACCGGCGCCCGATCGGGTGCATGGTCGCCCGGTGGAAGTCCACCGTGCCGGCCGCCTCGAGGACGAGCTCGGCGATCCTCCAGCCGGCACCCGTACGCACGAAGCGGTGCCGGTAGCGGCCCCAGAGCTCACCGTCGGGCGAGCCGTCGAGGTAGCGGTGCCACGCATAGAGATACGTGAGGGCCCGTGCGAGGTCGGGCGCCTCGAACGCGATCTGGATGTTCGAGACGTGATGGCTCGTCGCGGCGAACGTCCGCTCGAGCCCCACGGCGATGGTCGCTGCGATCGCGTCCGCTCCGACGATCGTGGCCGTCTCGGGGCCGTAGTCGACGGTAGCCTCCGCGGTGAAGAGCGCGGCGACGGCCTCGGGCTCGTTCCGGTCGAAGTGGTCGCAGTAGGCGTGAATCAGGTCTGCGATCGCTCGGCGGTCCTCGAGCTCTCGGACGATGCTCGTCAGTTCCGAGGCTTCTCCGGCTGTGTGCGCGATGCGTACGATTGTACGCATTCCTTGCCTCGCCGGGTCCGGTACGCGATACTCCTGAAAGCCTGTTTGGTCCCAGCGAAAAGGAGAATCTTCGATGAAGCAGTGGCGCTGGTTGGCGCTCATCCTGGTCGTCTGCACGCTCGCCGTCGTGGCGGGATGCGGGGGCGACGACGACAACGACGAGGCCTCCGGCGACACGACGGCGACGGAGACGGACGGAGGAGGAGCCGCCGCAGGGGGCACGCTCGTCTTTGCCGGAGCCGCCGATCCGATCTCGCTCGATCCGGCCCTCGCGAGCGACGGCGAGTCGATCCGGCCGGCCTCGCAGATCTTCGAGACGCTGATCAACCTCGAGCCGGGCGGAACGGAGCTCGTCCCTGGGCTCGCCGAGTCCTGGGAGGTCTCCGAGGACGCGAAGTCGATCACCTTCACGATCCGCGACGGCGTCACGTTCCACGACGGCGCCGAGTTCAACGCCGAGGCCGTCTGCTTCAACTTCGACCGTTGGTACAACTTCTCTGGCGCCGCGCAGAGCGCCGGCGCGTCGTACTACTGGCAGGTCACCTTCGGCGGCTACGCGAAGAACATCAAGGAGAACGAGGCGCTCGGCAAGAGCCTCTACGCGAGCTGCGAGGCGGTCGACCCGACGACGGTGACGATCAACCTGACGCGTCCGTCGGCATCCGTGCTCGGCGCCCTCACGCTCGCCCCGTTCGCGATCGCGAGCCCGAAGGCGCTCGCCGAGTTCAAGGCCGACGAGGGGACCGTGGACGACACCGGCTTCAACCCGACGGGCACGTTCGGCACCGAGCACCCGACCGGCACCGGCCCGTTCAAGCTCGAGTCCTGGGCGATCGGCGACAGGCTGACGCTCGTCCGCAACGAGGACTACTGGGGCGAGAAGGCCAAGCTCGACAAGGTCATCATCCGCCCGATCGGCGACAACGCCGCGCGGCTCCAGGCCCTCCAGACGGGTGAGATCCAGGGCTACGACCTGGTCGAGCCGCAGGACATCCCGACGATCGAGGGCGACGACGAGCTCCAGGTCCTCGAGCGGCCCGCGTTCAACATCTTCTACGTCACGATCAACCAGAAGGTGAAGCCGTTCGACAAGC
>JBPCJB010000034.1:0-13287 GCA_051005735.1 Gaiellaceae bacterium
GTCGCTCGAACGCGCCGCGCGCCGTTCCGGGTTGGCGAAGGCGCGTCTGCGCGAGTATCTCCCGCTCCGAATGCTCGAGGTCGAGGTGGCGGCGAACGCCGTCTACGCCTGGGCGGCGGAGCGAATCCTCGAGCACCGACTTCCCGGCGAGCGACCCGCCGACCCGGCTGAGTACGCGGCAGCTGTCCGCCTCGAGGCACAGGAGCTGCGCCATCAGTTCCACGAGCGGCTCATGCGGGCCTTCCTCGGCCCGGAAGTTTTCGAAGGAGCCGTCCTCGTCGTCCAGCCCGCCGCAACTGCCGGCGAGCAGCTCCGACTCTCCTGACGCCGAAGAGCCGCAGGCTGTACGTCGTCCTGACCTCTCGGAGGCCCTCACAACGCCTCTCAGTGCCTCGAATCGGAGCGGTCCCGGGAGAATCGGCCGAGATTGGCCCCTGAGCCGTCTCTGCCCATCCCGCACCCGCGCTATGGAGAGCCTCACAGGGCGCGAGAGCGGGCGCTGGTCCTCGTTCAAGTTCGCTGAGCCCCGTGAAGTTCAGCTCCCTGTGCGAGAAACTCGAGGCGACCCGCGGCCGCGAATAGCTCTTCGCGCGCTACGTGGGCGTAGCGGCTGACCGTTGAGAGGTCGGCGTGGCCGAGGTACTCGGCGACGAGGCGCGTGTCGCAGAGTTCTTGGCGGAGCCAGGTCGCGACGGTGTGGCGGAGCGTGTGCGCGGTGACGTGCTTCTCGAGGCCGGCGCGCGCCGATGCGCGTTGGATGATCTCGGCGAGGATCGTTTGCTGGAGGCGTCCTCCATGCACTCCGCAGAAGACGGGCGCCTCGGCGCTCGGCTCCCGCTCGGCTCGAAGTAGGTGCAACTCGTTCGCGAGTCCAGGTGGGAGCGGCTGGCGGCGGGCTTTGCCGCCCTTGCCCCGGCGGACGAGCAGCGTCGGCGCGGCGGCGTCGAGGTCGAGGTCGCGCCAGTCGAGCCCGCAGAGCTCAGAACGGCGGAGGCCGGTGGTGACGAGGGCGATCAGGGCAAGCCGGTCGCGCTCGGCAAGACCGGGGAGGTTGCGGTCCGGATGTCCGGCGGCGTCGAGCAGCCGCCGGAACTCGTCTTGCTCGAGCCAGTCGCGCTCTTGGCGGGGCTTCGGCGGTGGCTCAAGCTCAAGGAAAGGATCGGGCACGCCGTCTCGGCGGCTGACCCAGCGCAGGAAGCGCCGGAGCAGGACGAAGCGACGGTAGTACGTCGCCGGTGCGGGATGGGCTCGCTCCTGGTAGGCGGCCAGGTAGTCGACGATCGTTGCTTCCTCGAACAGGTTCTGGCCGCTCGGCTCTGACCAGGTGAGCAGGTCGTCGATCGCGTTGCGGTAGGCGCGGTGCGAGCTCTCGCTGCGGCAGGCGCTCGCGAGTCGGCGCATCCAGTCGTCGCGCGCCTGGCGAAGCGAGGCAGCGGTCGGCGCCGGCCGTGCCGTCGGCGCGCCCAGCGACGCAAGACAGGCCGAGAGGAGGACGAGCGGAGGCCGGTCGTCCGCGGATGCACGCGCATCGGTCAGGGCGGTCTCGAGGGCCGCGAGTGCGGCCCGATCGGTGGCCGTCGAGGATCGAACTCGCGGTCGCGCTGATTCGGATACGACGACGGGCGGTCCCGCCGGTTCCGGGGCTGTGTCCAGATCGGCGAAGGAGAGCTGACCGCTCGCAGCCATTACGAGTATTGTAGCAGAAGTGGGTCGTAACTTCGAATCGAGGCAGCGAGCTTATACTCGCCGGCGTGTGGAGCGCGATCCTGATCCGAGAGGCGCGGCTCCGTGCAGGACTAACCCAGCAGGAGCTCGCAGACCGCAGCGGTCGCGAGCGCTCCGTGATCGCGCGCTGGGAGCAGGGGGCAGTCGCACCGAGCCTCGAGGCGCTGCTCGCGGTCATCGAGGCCTGCGGCTTCGACCTCCCGCTCGAGCTCGCCGAGCGCGACGACTCGGGTAACGAGTGTCTGCGCAAGAACGCGCGACTCTCGCCTGAACGGCGGGTGCAGCGACTGTTGCAGGCGCGCGGCAAGAGCGGCTGATGGCTGACCGTCCGCCGTTCGACCCATACGCGATCCTGGCTGCCCTCGAGCGCCGCCGCGTGAGCTACGTCGTTGTCGGCGCGTTCGCCCGGGTCGTCCAGGGCGCCGAGGAGATCACCCACGGCATCGACGTGGTTCCCTCGATTCGCGGCGAGAACCTCCGCCGCCTCGCGCTCGCGCTCGAAGATCTCGAGGCTGTCCGCGTCGACGGGGAGCCGGTCTTGCTCGACGAAGCGACGATCCGTGACGAGTCGCCTCTCGACCTGAGCAGCCCCGCGGGCGAGCTCAAGGTCGTTTTGGATCCGGCCGGCACGCGCGGCGGTTACGACGACCTCCGCCGCACGGCGACACGAGAGCCGATAGGCAAGGGCCTTCGCCCCTCGGTCGCGTCGACCGCCGACCTCGCGCGAATGCTCGCCGCCCTCGGTCGCGAAGCCGACATGCCGAAGCTCCTGGCTCTCCGTCGCCTTCAAGCACTCGAGCGAACGCTCGGCCACGAACTCGGCCTCTAACCCGACGAGGTGCCCGCCGATTGGCCAACGTCGTGCCCACGCTGTTCAGCGGGATAGCCAGGGAGACACAGATGCATCATTTGATGCCCCGCTCGTGCATCTGCGTCTCGTAGAGCCAATACGCGGCTCGAACCTCGTACATCGTGGTGGGAGCGGGGCGTGCTCGAGGTAGGCATCCCGGAAGGTCTCCGTGTCGCCGACCCACAGCTCGACGACCGCGAGCTCGAGCTCGCGTGGTGCCCAGAGATGCGCCTCGAGGTCGATCATCGCCGCGCGACTCCGCCGATGCCGTCTGCGAGATACTGCGTCGGGCTCTGGTCGAAAGTGTCCTCGGGTCCTGATCATCTTGCGGATCTGGCGGTGCGTTACGGAGAGCGGAAGCTCCAGCACTTCGCGAAGTGGGAGCACGTGATCCCCTTCCCGCGCCGAGGTCCGTCGCGTCGTCTACACGATCGAAGCCTTGCAGATCGGCTTCAGGTCCTTCGCGACGGCCCGCCGGTGCTTGTCGGGTACGAAGCGCAGGCTCTGGCGGATCAGATGGACGATGCAGGTCTGCACCCAGGCGTTGGGGAAGACAGCCTCGATCGCTTCCGGGAAGCCCTTGAGCTCGTCGACGCAGCAGACCAGCACGTCCTGGACGCCGCGCTGCTTGAGCTCCTTCAGCACCTGCAACCAGAACTTGGCGCCCTCGACGGCCTGGAACCAGAGCCCCAAGACGTCGCGCTCGCCGTCGAGGTTGACGCCGACCGCGACGTAGCAGGCGCGGTTTCGGACGACGCCGCCGTCACGGACCTTCACGATCAGCGCGTCCAGGAAGAGGATCGGGTAGACGTCTTCGAGCGGGTGGGCCTGCCATTCCCGGAACGTCGTCGAGGACCGCCTCAGTGACCCGGCTGATCAGGTCGTGGCCGACCTCGACGCCGTACAGCTCTGCCAAGTGCGCCTGGATGTCGCGCCCGTACATGGCGATGATCGTTCGTCGAAGCCGCTGAAGCGGCGATTATGCTTGGGCACGATCTGCGGCTCGAACGAGCTCCGCCGGTCGCGCGGCTGCTCGATCCGCACCGACCCGTGCTGGCTGTGCACCGTCTTCTCGGTCACGCCGTTGCGGGCGTTGCCGGCCCCGCCCGGTGGTGCCTGGCCGCGCTCGTAGCCGAGATGCTCGCTCAGCTCGCGTCCATCGCCCGCTCGATCAGCCACTTCGTCAACCGGTTGAGCAGCCCAGCCGGGCCTACAGACCCCCGTACGGCGCCGGCGAGGACGCCCAGGCCGATCACGAGCGCAAACGTCGCGCCCGCGCCGATTGGCACTCCGAAGAGCGTCCATCGTTTCTTGATCGAACGAGACATTTCGCTGCTCCATTCGACCGAATTCACCCCCAGACACCGTTCCGGAGAGCCGCTCCGCCGGACGGCCGGTGAGGCGGGGGCCGCCCCGCGAAGGGCGGCCCCCGAAACACCTTTTCGACAATCCCCTCTGTGCTAGGTCACCATCCGCTGCGCCTACCCGTTGAGGTTGACGTTGACCGAGAACAGCCGGCGGGTGGAGACGCCGCCGAGGACGCTCTCGCCCGATTTGCGTGCCCTAGTGAAGATCGCGATCAGTCCCTGCTTAGAGCTGACCGGGAAGCCGGTCAGCATGCGGAAGTCGAGCGTTGCCCAGCCGTCCGTGCCGGTTGTCTGCTCGGGAGGAATCGTCAGCTGGTTGAACGGGACGGCGGTGCCGTAGACGAGTGCGCCCTGCACCGAGCGGCCACCGCACGCAGAGACGTGGTAGCGGACGAGCAGCTGCTGTGTCCCGCGGCGAACCACCGACGGGTTGGCCTGCTGGCCGTCGATCAGGAGGCGCGCAGGCGGCATAACGCTGGAGGCCTGCACCGGGCCGGTGCCGGCGGGGCAGCCGGTCGCCGACGGAGGCGGAGGCGGCTTTGTCGCGGAGGTGATGACCGCGCTCGGCACCGAGGACGCGAAGTTGCTGCCGTTCGCGTTCTTCGCCTGCACCTTGAACCGGAGGGTGTTGCCGACGTCGGTCGAGGTGAGCATGTAAGTGGTCGCGTGGGCACCGTTGATGTCCGCACAGCTACCGCCGGTCTTGTCGCATCGCGACCAGAAGTAGTTGTAGTCGGACGGATTACCGCTCC
Organism: Gaiellaceae bacterium; assembly: GCA_051005735.1. Lineage (GTDB taxonomy): Bacteria > Actinomycetota > Thermoleophilia > Gaiellales > Gaiellaceae > Gaiellasilicea. The sequence continues at coordinate 4,695 of JBPCJB010000034.1, forward strand.
ACATGCCCTTGTCCCCGGTCAGCTTCTGGCCCTCCTGGGGCGTCCCCTTAATCGTCGGCGGCGAGGTGGCACGGGGCAGGGACGCGGCCCCCTTGACGACGTTGGTCGCCGCTGAGGTCGCCGTGGTCTTGCCGTCCGCGTTCGTCGCTGTCACGGCGAGCCGGATCGTGTGGCCGATGTCGCTCGTCACCAGCGTGTAGGTCGTGTCCTGAGCACCGTTGATGTTCGAGCAGTCATTCCTGCTGCTGTTGCAGCGCCTCCACCTGTAGTCGTAGCTGGTCGGACTGTTATTCCAGTTGCCTCTGTCCCCGCTCAACTGATTGCCTTCCTGCGCCGTTCCGGAGATTGTCGGAAGGTTCGTGTTCGCGGGTGCAGCGTTGCTCGCCGCGGCACCGGCGCCGGCGAGGACACCGAGGCCGACCACGAGGGCGAGGGTAGTGCTAGCGGCGCCCATGGCCACTCCGAAGAGCGTCCACCGTTTCCTAATTGAACCAGACATCTTCACTCCTTCATTCGAGTTCTCACATGATCCGTCGGCAACGCCCGGGAGGACGTCCGATTCCGATTTCATATCATCACGTAATATCAATTATGGTATGTTGTATAGCACATACAGCTGGATCACTACAGCGCGATGACCCATCCTCACCCTTTCCTTACAGGAGGCCGAAGATGACACCGGACGAAAAGAACCGCCCGTCGAAAGCGCAATACCGCCATGCCGCAGAACTGCGCGGCGCCCTACGCAGCTTCCTCCGCCAGACAGCGAAGATCTCGCGCGCCCACGGGCTCACCCCGGAGCGCTACGAGCTGCTGCTAGCGATCAAGATCGAAAGCGAGCAAAACGGGGGAGCAACCGTCACCGGACTCTGCCAGCCCTTGCTGCTCAGTCAAAGCGCAGTAACCCAGCTTGTCCGCCGAGCCGAGAACCTCGGCCTCCTCCGGCGCGAGCTCTCACCCCGCGACTCGCGCATCCGCTATCTCCGGCTCACTCCCGAGGGCCAGCACCGCCTCGCGGGCACAGTCACCGCGCTCGGGCCCGAGCGAGCGCGACTCGCTGCAACACTGGGCCGCCGGCTCCTGCGGGCGTCCAAGGCGCAGCCCGCCTGAATAAACTCCAGCGCTACTAGAGGGGGGCCCCCGTCGTGTTCATTCCGGCGCGTGAGACGTCGAGCGCGGCCTGACCGGCGTGCAGCTGGTCGTCTCCGACGCCCACGCCAGGCTGAAGAAGGCGATCGCCCAGGTGCTCGACTGCCCCTGGCAGTCTGCACCGTCCACTTCCTGCGCGAGACGCTCGGGCATGCCCGCCGCAAACAGCAGCCGATGCTCGCGGCATTGCTGCGGCCGATCTTCATCGCCGAGAGCGCCGAGGCCGCGCGCGAGCTCGTCGGCGGCGCGCTCGAGCGGCTGCGCGAGCTTCGATCGCGTTGCCGAAAGTCGCAACAAGATGTCCGAAAAATGTCCGCCGCGTTGAAATCGGTTTGCTGGCGACAACCAGCGCTCGCGGACCACGTTGCCGCTAGACACGCGTAGAGCAACGTTCCTCCATCTCGCTCCGACATGGCCCAACCACTGTCCTGCCCTGCGGACGCAGAGGTCGCGCGCTCGCGGTTGGAGGCCTCACAGACGGTCGGCCGTGTTAGCGTTCGTCCCGCGGAGCGGCTCGTAGCCGGCACCACCAAGAGTCACGCCGGGCGAGCGCACCGAGCGGTTCCATGGAGACCGCCGTCTGGCCCGCCACGGGGTAAGCCTGACGAGTCGCCGGCGAATCGGCAGCCATAGAAAAAGCCCTGTTTCCAGGGCTTTTTCCGTAGCAGGCCTGTAAGCCGGATTCTGTCTTGGATGACCATCCATCTAGGCCGCAGGTTGCCCTGTGGCTCGAGCGGTGTACCCGATCCCTCGGCGGGCCGCGTCGACGGGATCTGCTTCACCTTGCACCGGACGGGGTTTGACGAGCCGCCGCGTCACCGCGGCGCTGGTGGGCTCTTACCCCACCTTTTCACCCTTACCTGCGGCGTCTCCGGAGAACACGCCGCCGGCGGTTTGCTTTCTGTTCCACTTTCCGTCGGCTTTCGCCCCCTGGGGTTTCCCCAGCGTCCTGCCCTATGGTGTCCGGACTTTCCTCGGCGCCTCGCGACGACGCGGTCACCCGGCCTGCATCCGAATTGTAGCCGGGTCTAACCGTCCAGCTCGACGGTTTCCCCGAACGCGCTCAGCTCGTAGGTGACGCGGATCGTGCGGGCAGGGAGGACGAGCTTGCCGGCGTTCCGAACCGGCTCGAGCCCGATGATGTAGTCGAGCCGACTGGGTAGGCCGTCGTCCCCGATCCAGGCTTCCAGCTCGAGCTTCGGGCGATCGCGTCCCTGCGCGAACAGCTTGTACAGCTCGGCGGGGAAGCCGCGTCTCCCAGCCCGGCGGGAGTCGATCTCGAACCCGTAGCGCGCTACGCCGCCCTCGCTTCCGAGCAGCCGTGGCCGCACTGCGTCGGCGAGCAGATCGTCGAGCGCGTCGACCTCGTCGGGGTAGCGGCCGAACAAGCCGCCGCTCTCACGCGCTCGCGCTCGAGCGATCCGTTGGGAGCGTCCTTCGCTGACGGCGGTAACCGACTGGCCGTTCCACCGCAGCTCCACGGGCTTGTCGAGCGGCGCCTCGTTCTCCCGGCCTGGGAAGAGCGGGGCCAGCTCGAACGACGCTCGTGACCTGCCGGCTCCGAGATCGACGGCTCCTTCGGCGGTCGCGTACTCCTCGACGTCGTCCGGCGCTGTCTCCTTCACGCGCGTGAAGGAGGCTTCGAATCGGAACGTGCCTTCCTCTCGCAGGCGCGCTGCCGCGAGCGCGAGCGCCTCCGCAGGCTCAGCGGCGGTCGACCCGGCACTCTGCTCGTTGCCACCGCAACCGCCTGCGAGTCCGACGAGCACGAGCGCTACCGCCACGATCCGACCTACCCGGTCGATCGGCCCTCTCTTTCGGAAGCAGCCACTGCACCGTGTTCCTCCGGCTGGAGCAACAGCCCGCATTCAGGGCAGGCGATGACGGCGCCCCGGTGGAGGACGAACTCGCCGCAGACGAGGCATTCGAGGCTGATGCCCCGGGCGATCGCGGCAAGCTCCTGGTCGAGCGTGCGGTTGAGGAACGCGAGCGGCATCAGAGGCTCCGGAAGACTCCCGTGACCCGACCGAGGATCTGGACGTGCCTGGCGTAGATCGGCTCGAGCGCATCGTTTTCGGGTTGGAGTCGGATGCGGCCGCCCTCGCGATAGAACGTCTTGACGGTCGCCTCGTCGGCAGACTCGTCGTCGCCGGCGAGCGCGACCACGATCTCGCCGTTCCGGGCGTCGCTCTGTCGCTGGACGACGATGATGTCGCCGTCGAGGATGCCCGCGTTGACCATCGACTCGCCCTTGACTCGGAGCAGGAAGTCGGCGTTCCTGCCGAGCGGCTCGGGGACGGCGAGCTCCTCCTCGATGTTCTCCTGCGCGAGCAGCGGGCTCCCGGCGGCGATTTGGCCGAGCAGAGGGAGACGTGCAGGCGTGGGCTCAGTGGGCCGATCCGCGCGCGACTCGCGGCGATGGCCGATCAGGTCGAGCGCGCGTGGCTTGGACGGGTCGCGCTTGAGCAGGCCGGCCCGCTCAAGGTTGGCGAGATGGGCGTGCACCGTGGACGGGGAGGCGAGCCCCACTGCCTCGCCGATCTCGCGCACCGTGGGCGGGTATCCGTGCTGGTCGACGTACTCGACCAGGAATCCCCAGATCTCGTGTTGGCGGACGGTCAGCACTGTCGTCTCCTCGTCGTCGAAGGCCGAGCTCGAACAAGTGTTCGCAGTGAAGGCTAGAGATCCTTCCGGACGACGTCAAGGCGCGGCCCTGGGGAGATGAGAGACTGCAAGGTGTGGAGTGGCCGCCCATCACTCTTGCCGATGTTATGGATGCGCGCCGTTCCATCAGCCCGCACCTGCGGCCGACGCCGCTCTTCTCGTACGGCGGGCTCGACGAGTTGCTCGGGGCCGAGGTCTGGGTGAAGCACGAGAACCACCAGCCTGTGGGAGCATTCAAGGTCCGCGGCGGGATCAATCTCGTCTCGCAGCTCGGGAAGGATGAGAGGCGGCGGGGGCTGATCGCGGCGTCCACCGGGAATCACGGGCAGTCCGTCGCCTACGCGGCGCGGCTCTTCGGCGTCGATTCGCGGATCTGCGTTCCCGAGGGCGCCAACCCGATCAAGCTCGAGGCGATTCGGATGCTCGGCGCGGAGCTCGTCGTCCATGGGAAGGACTTCGATGCCGCTCGCGAGCACGCCGACGAGCTCGCAGTCGAGCACGGCTACCGCTACGTCAACTCCGGCAACGAGCCGCTCCTGATCGCCGGAGTCGGCACCGGGACGCTCGAGATTCTCGAGGACCGGCCCAACGTCGAGGCGATTATCGTGCCCGTCGGCGGCGGCAGCGGCGCCGCGGGCGCCTGCATCGTCGCGAAGGCAGTCCGACCGGAGATCCAGGTGATCGGCGTCCAGGCGGAGGCGGCGCCCGCCGCGTTCCGCTCCTGGCAAGCCCGCGAGCTGCTCGAGGACCAGACCGCGACCCACGCCGAAGGGCTCGCGACGCGCGTTCCGTTCGAGCTGCCGCAGCGGATCCTCTGGGAGCACCTCGACGACTTCGTTCTCGTCCGCGAGGAGGAGATCCGCAGTGCGACCAGGTTGCTGATCGAGCACACGCGCAACCTCGTCGAGCCGGCCGGCGCAGCTCCTCTCGCAGCCGCGCTGAAGCTGCGCGCGCGGCTTCGCGGGACCCGTGTCGCGCTCGTCATGAGCGGCGGCAACATCAGTCCGGCACAGCTCGCGGCCCTCTACGGGTAGAGAAACGGCCCCTTCCAGGGCCGTTTTCCCGCATGCGCTGGAGAGGACTTGAACCTCCACGGCCCTAAGGCCACAAGGCCCTCAACCTTGCGCGTCTACCAATTCCGCCACCAGCGCGGGGCCGGGCATTGTAGCGGCGTTACGCGAGCATCCGGTAGAGCAGGACCGTGTTGAGGAAGAACACCGTCGCGACGACTACCGTCAGGCGCGTCAGGTTGCGCTCCACGATGTGGGTTCCGCCTTGCGAGGCAGGCGTGAAGCCCATTCCGCCGAGACCTGCGTCGCGTCCGGAGTGCATCAGGATCAGCGTCAGGAGGGCGACGGAGACGAGGACGTGGAAGACGGCAGCTACCTGGATCATCGCGCGCCCAGGGTAGCACCGAGGCGCGGGTGGCTACGCCGCGGCGGCTGCGAGGATCGCGTCGACGAGCCGGGCGGAGATCGCGTCCTTCGTGACGTAGCCGCTCGCGCCGGAACGGCGCGCTCGGTCGATGTCCTGAGTCGCATTCGAGCCGGTCAGCATCACGACGGCGGGCTTGTGCGAGAGCTTCGTGATCGCCGCCGCGGCCTCGAAGCCGTCCATCACGGGCATGCTGATGTCGAGGAGCACGACGTCCGGCTCCAGGCTGCGCGCGAGCGCGAGCGCTTCACGGCCGTTGCTCGCACGGCCGACGACCGTGAGCTCGATCTCCGAACCGAGCACGGCCTCGACCGCCTCGGCGAAGAGCTGATGGTCGTCGGCGATCAGGACGCGAACGGTTCGAGCGGGAGTGACGGCGGTCATCTCTGTTGATTCAACGCGATACCACCTCGGTACGCTACGCCGGTGGCCGAACCGGGCGCCAGAACGCGAATCCAGAAGCTGCTCGTCACCGGCGACAACCGGCTGAAGCAGGGCGTCGCGCCCGACAAGGCGCGCGAGAGCTACGAGCAGGCGCTGGCTGTCGCGCGTGAAGCCGGGATCGAGGATGCCGTCAGACCTCTGATCGAGGTCAGGCTGGCCGATCTCGAGCGCCTGAGCGGTGGACAGCCCGCTCGAGCACAGCCTCCACCCGGCGAGCCTGGGTAGAGAGTCCGTGCGCCTCGGCGGCGGCGCGAGCCGTCGGGTTCGGGGTCGGCAGGGCGGCCGCGGCTCGAAGAGCTGCAGCAAGCGCCTCCTCGTCCTTCGGGTCGACGAGGATTCCGGCTCCCGCCGCCACGAACTCTGGCGGACCGCCCTCGCGCGTCGCGACCACCGTTCGTCCCGAGGCGAGGGCCTCGAGCGCCGCCTGCCCGAACGGCTCGACGAGCGACGGTTGGCAGAGGACATCGGAAGCGGCAAGGTAGTGGGGCACGAGGTCGTGCTCGACGCGGCCGGCGAGCAGAATCCCCGGCCGTCCTTCGAGCTCTGAGCGAAGTGGCCCGTCGCCGACGAACGTCAGTGTTCCCTCGCCGACCCGCTCGAAGGCCCGTGCGAGCCGGACGACGTTCTTGCGCTCACTCAGCGCGCCGACGCAGAGAAATGCCGGATGCTCTCCCGCCGCCCGCGGCAAGGGGCGGAAGCGCTCGAGGTCGACACCGCAGTCGATCACCTCCGTCTTGCCTCGGGCCTCGGGGACGTGCTCCTCGAGCCGGCGCCGGAGATAGTCCGAGACGGCGATGACGGCGCTCGCGCGGCGCGCGACGAGCCTTGTCGCAGCCCGGATTCCCGGGATCCGGCCGATGTTCGCGACGTCCTGACCGTGCGCGGTGACGACGAGCGGGGCGCGCCCGAGCAGCGCTCCCCAGAGCCCGGTCGGGACGAGGAAGTGGGCGTAGACGACGTCCGGGCGGAAGCGTCGTGTCGCACGCGCGGTCGCGGCGGCAAGGCGCAGGTGGCGGAGCGGTCCGCCCGATCGCGTGTCCAGCACCGCCCGCTCGACCTCGTGCCCGAACGACGCGAGCTCGCGCTCGAGATCGCGCACGAAGACGCCGAGGTCGGGCTCGGCCTCGCTCGGATACATCTGGGATACGAGCAGGATTCGCACGCGGCCACTCTGAAGGATCGGCGGCGTCCTCGTCCGTCACCGGATCGAGACGGCGCCTTCACCACCCGGACGACCACCTCGCAGCAGGGGCGGGACAGGATGCCCGCGGATTGCAACCGAGGTGGAGGAGAGGGAGATGCACCGAAAGTTGATCGGCATTGCGGCCGTCGCCGCGCTCGGCGCTGCGAGTGCCGCAGCCGCAGGGATCGCGATCATCAAGCCGTACGCCGTCGGGATCGACGGCGGGTACTACACGCAGCGTCTGCTGTCCGTCGGGGACACCGTCCCGGAGACGAGCAATTCATCCCTGGAGTACCAGATGGTCGGGATCCCGGACGGTCTCGGCGCGCACAAGGGGAACCGCGGGAGGACGATTCTCTATCTGAACCACGAGCTGGGCAACACCGTTCAGTCCCAGCCGATCGTCGGCGGCGCGATCAACCGAGGCGCGTTCGTCTCGAAGTACGTGCTCAACCGCAAAGGCAAGGTGCTCTCGGGCGAGCGGGCGTACGACACGACGTACATCGACGACACCCTCATCGGCCCGGCCGCCGAGGTCGGGAACACGACGCCCGGGTTCGCGCGCTTCTGCTCGGGCTTCCTCGCCGACGAGAAGGTCGGGTTCGACCGGCCGATCTACTTCGCAAATGAGGAGTCCGGCGCGCCGGGCACGTTCGACGGCAAGGGCGGCCTCTCGGTCGCGATCTTCGACAACGAGGCGCACGGCTTGCCCTCGCTCGGGCGCTTCCCGTGGGAGAACACGCTCGTCCAACCGGGCACCGGTAAGTACACGGTGATCATGGGCATGGAGGACGGTCCGGCGAGCCAGGATCGGACTGCCACGAACAGCCAGCTCTACATGTACGTCGGTGTGAAGAGCCGCGGCAAGGGCGCCTCCGTGCTCGAGCGGAACGGGCTCGTGGGCGGGACGCTCTACGTGTTCCGCTCGAAGGATCCGGCGCGGAACAGCGAGTCGGCCTTCCTATCCGGCTCCGTGCGGGGCGAGTGGGTAGCGATCCCCGGGGCAGCGGCGATGACCGACGTCCAGCTCGAGGCGGCGAGCGACGCCGTCAACGCGATGATCTTCGCCCGGCCCGAGGACGGCGCCTTCAACCCGAACGAGGCCGGTGAGTACTTCTTCGTCACGACGGGCGAGGGGACGGGGAACGCGCTCGGCCGCCTCTACTCGCTCGAGCTGACCGGCCGGGACTCCACCGGGCCGGCGAACCTGACGATCGAGTACAACGCAGACACGGTGATCGCGGCCGGCGGCGACATCGCGATCAGCCCGGACAACATCGACGCGAGCCGCGATTACCTGATGATCAACGAGGACGGCACGACCACGAGCCGCCGGGTCATGGCCAGTAAGAACCGGGACGGCTCGATCTGGCGCTTCGATCTCGACAGGAACGGCGTCGACGTCTCCTCAGCGCTCCGGGTGGCCGAGCTCAACCAGCCCGGGCGCGACCGGATCCCCGTTCTCCCCGGTATCTGGGAGACGAGCGGGATCATCGACACCGCGGAGCTCTTCGGCAAGGACACCTGGCTCTTCGACGTGCAGGCGCACTCGCCGACGACGATGCCGAGGCCGAACACCGTCGAGGATGGTCAGCTGCTGATGCTGGTCGGTCCGAACGAAAAGGACCAGGGCGACGACGACTAGGGCTCGTTCGTGCGCGGGCGGGGGTGCGCCCTCGCGGAACCCGGGCACTCTCCATCGCGTGCGTGGGGGCGAAC
>JBPCJB010000035.1:0-14200 GCA_051005735.1 Gaiellaceae bacterium
CGGACCGGGATCGCCCATTGCCTTCCAGTCGTCGCAACGGTCGACTCCGGGCTCGTAGACGCCGTTGTCGTTCAGGTCGAAGTCGCCGTACCAGATGTTGCAGTTCTCCCGGTGCGTCTGCTTCGTCAGAATCGGGTTGCGACCCTGGTTCGTCGAGCGGAAGACGTGCTCGCGTCCTGCCCAGAGCCAGTGCGCGTTCACCGGATCGTCGGTCGCCGGGCCGATGAACGGCGCGGCTTCGTTGCCGTAGTCCTCGAACAACGTGTCCGAGATCCAGTTCATGTCGAGCTGGTTCCTCGGCTCGTACGCGACCATCAGCTGCCCCACCTGGAACGAGCTCTGGCGGAAGCACGCATCGCCGATGTCGAAGTTGTTGTGCCCGCCGTCGGCGATGTTCGAGTTCACCCAGACCTGCTCGCCGCTGCCGCGATCGTCGCCCCGGTTCGCCCCCTGAGCACGGCAGACCGCCTCGTTCGGGAACCTGTCGGGAGCGTAGCCACGCGGCTGATTCGAGCCGTTGTCCCCCGAGCCGGCGGTGTCGCCTCGCTCCCAGGAGCCGTTGTCCTGCGTGCCACCGATGATCGTGCCCCGATCGTGCGGACTCGAGTCGATCTGGTAGAAGTGCAGCGTCCGGAGACCCTCGTTCATGCTCTCCAGGCGCTCCGGGACGCGGGACAGGACGAGCTGGCAGAACGCCAACTGCGCCCCGGTGTAGCCCTTCGGCTGCACGCAGTCCCCGGAGTCGTCGACGAAGACGCCGTTCGAGCGGACGATGCCGCCGTCGCCGACATCGAAGAACTGCCTCCAGTTCTGCGGGTTCGTCACGAGCGCGTGGTGATCCGGGTGCAGCTCGAACGGATACCTGTCGTCGGTTGTGTCGTCCGTCAGGTCAGTGAACGTCGAGCCGGCGTTCGTCGAGACGAGCACGGCGCGACCGTTCGAGCGGCCCGTCGCCGGGTTGTCGGGACAGCAGAACGGGCTGTTCGGCCCCCAGTTGTTCTCGCCGTACCGGTTCGACCCGGACAGGTAGACCGTATCCGGCCCCGCTCCCGCCGGCACGTACACGTACGCATCGTACGAGCACTGCGGATCGCAGAAGCCGAAGCTGGAGTAGCCGGGCGTATCCGGCGCTGGGTTCGTCAGATCCTGCCAGCCCGCCGCCGTCGCGGCCGCCGGCGCCGAGCTCACGTCGTCGTTTCGGCGGAAGCGAGCATAGGCGGCCACCGCCTGCACGCCCGGCAGGGAGATGTTGCCGTCGATCACGCCGCCGCCGACCCCGACGTACATCCGGGTCTTGCCGTTCGCCAGCCTGACGACGTCGAACTCTGCCCGCTCGTTGTTGCCGACGAAGACCGGGAAGGTCAGCCCGATCGGCGCCATGATCTGCTCCCAGGTGCCCGGATCGCCGTTCGACTTCGAGCGCCAGATGCCGCGAGCGAAGTAGGACGCGTAAACGGTGTTCGGGTCGGCCGGATCGATCATCACCCGGCGGGCGCCGCGAGGCGAGCAGGGAGTGCCGCCGAGCGAGACCGTGTCGGCCGGAGTGTCCGTGCAGAGCGCCGTGGCGCCCTGGTGGACGAGCTCCCAGCTCGAGCCGCCGTTCAGCGACCGATAGAGGCCGAAGTGCGGAGCACCCGGGATCAATGCATCCACGCCGCCGCAGCAGACGTTCGAGACGCCGCGAACCGCGCGGCCCGAGGCCGCGAAGATCACGCTCGAGTTGCCCGGCTTGACCGCGATCGAGCCGACCGCGCGGTTGTAGAAGGCGTCCCGACCGAGAGCTTCCGACCAGCTATCGCCGCCGTCGGTCGACTTGTAGACGCCCACTCCGGCCTCGCAGCCGCTGCCGCAGGCGTTGGGCTCGCCGGTACCGACCCAGATCGTGTTCGACGAGCGGTCGTTCGGATCGAGCTCGATCGACGCCGTGTTGTTGTGCTCGAACGACTGGGAGAGATACTTCCACTCGGGCCTCTTGTCGAGAGCATCATCCGTGCGCCAGACGCCGCCGTTCGCGTTCGCGACCCACAGGCGGCAGTCCCCGGCGCCGCGGCCGGAGCCGCAGTTCGGGTCGATCGCGACGTGCGCGATGCGGCCGCTGAAGTCAGGTGTGCCCGCGTTGTAGACGGAGCGGTCGCGGAACGCGTTCGGGAGCCCCTTCGCCCACGTCGGGCCGAGCGGGCGCCAGTCGCCCGAGCTCTTCTTGTTGCGCCCGCGGATCTCCTTCCAGTCGCTGCGAGCCTCGGCCAGCACGGCGCTCGGGATCTGATCGCCCGGCGCCGCGTGCTTCGTCCACTCGTCGATGGCGGCCGCGGTGCGCTCGCCCTCTTGATAGTTCAGGCTTCCTGCGGGCAGGAACTTCGCCTGTTGGGCCAGCTTGGCCTGCAACGCAGGCGCCAACTCTCCCCCTTCGGGGAGCGCAGCCGGAGCCGCATCCGGGCCGGTCGCGACAGCCGCGAGCACCGCGGCTGTGACGAGGGCGAGCAGGGCACTTGCGACCGCGAGCAGTCTTAGTCGTCTCCTCGACACGATGCGTCTCCTTTTTTCCCCGTTGAGATCGCAGCTCTATAGGACGACGAAGAGCTACGAGTGCAGCTACGATCAAACGGCTCTTCGGAGCCGCTGTCAAGTCGATACCGATGCTGATCGCTCTCGTCACCACCGTGGTCGCCGCGCTCGTCGCGCTCGGATCGGACGACGCAGGCGGCACGAAGCCCGCGCTCGTCCTCGCCGACCGGAGCCCGCTGACCGTCGCCGGCCGCGGTTTCGAGAGCGGCGAGCGGATCGTCGTCAAGGTGGCCGGCGATGGCATGGAACGCCGGAGGACGATCGTGGCGGATCGCCTGGGCCGCTTCACCGCCCGCTGGGCTGGCGCCGTGCTGCCGGAGTGCCGCCCCTACACGGTGTCGGCGACGGGGGCGCGCGGCAGTCGCGCGATGCTGCGCCGCGTTCAGATCCCGCCGGCGTGCGGGATCGCCCCGCAGCCTTAACGAGCAGAGTTCGGCTAGGAGCCGTGCTCGCCGCGCTCGAAGAGCGGCCGGGTCACGCGGTCGAGCTCTCGCGCGATCTCGTCGGCGGCCTGGCCGAGGTAGAGGCCGTTCTCCAGGACTCCCTCTGCGGCGTCCTCGATCTCGGGCCAGGTGGAGATCGCGGGCACGCGGCGGATCGTCGGGATCGCGTCGAGGAACAAGCGTGCGCGCTTCGGCGGCTCAGAGGGATCGAGAAACGCCTCGGAGCGCGAGACCTCGATCAGCGAGGGCACGATCCTGCCCGTCTCGGCGACGATCCGCTGGCCCTCGGCGCCGAGAGCGAACTCGACGAACCGCCAGGCTGCGTCCTGCCGCTTCGAGTCGCTCGTCATGCAGTAGGCGTCCGAATGCAGGATCCCCGCCGGCTCCTTGAAGCTCGGCAGCGGTGCGATGTCCCAGTCGAAGCCCTTGATCGTGCGGAACGTCGGCGTCGAGCGTCGCGACGAGAGCAGCATCGCGAGCCGGCCGTTCGCGAAGCGCGCCTCGTCGTCCTCGGCCTCCACCTCGAGGTCGGACGGGATCACTCCGCGCGGCTGGCGCAGGGCGACGAGCTCGGCGAGCACCCCGAGACCCTCGGGAGTGTCGAGCGTCAGCCGGGTCGGTCGCTCGGGGTCGTCGACGAGCTCGCCGCCGTTCGACCAGAGGAACGGCGCCACGCGGATCAAGGTCGGCTCGATCCCGAGCCCGTAGACCGCGGCCTTCGCTCCGCCCGCGTCCGGGTCGCCTGCGACGAGCGGGTTGCCGTTCGCGTCGAGGGTGAGCCGGGTCGCGGTCGAGACGAGGTCGGGCCAGCGCCAGTCGTCCTGCGGCTCCGGGATCCCCTGCCGCTGGAAGAGCGTGCGGTTGTAGTACACGACGAGGCTGGAGACGTTCTGGGGCAGGCAAAGCTGCTCGCCGCGCCAGCGGAACGCCTCGAGCGCCTCGGGGTAGAAGTCGTGCGCTCGAAAGGCCTTCGATCGAGCCAGCCGTTCCTCGATGGGCTCGAGCGCGTCCTTCGAGGCGAACTGTCCGTAGAAGCGGTAGTTGATCAGGACGAGATCGGGCGGGCTGCCGCCGGAGATCGAGGTCGAGAGCCGCGCGAGCAGGTCCGTCCGGTCGCTCGCCTCGATCAGCTCGACCTCGCCACCGCGGCTGCTTCGCTCGTAGGCAGCGATCAGAGTGCGATAAGCCGCGAGCTCCTCGGGATCGCCGAAGACGAGGAACCGAACCGGGTCGGTCGCCTCACCGCTGCCCGAACCGCCGCAGCTGCCGGCCAGCAGGCACGCACCGAGCACGCCGAGAAGCGCGAGACGCGGGAACACCGGGAGCAGGAGTAGCACAAGAGAGGAGGCCCGAAGGGCCTCCTCTCTCGCCACGCGTCCCTAGCCCTTGACCTTCGGCAACTCGGTCCGCCAGATGCTGCGGCCGTGCGTCGCTGCGTAGATCACCCGGTCGGCGCTGTGCTTGCCCGCCGCGAGCGTCAGGTCGTACACGGCCACGGGCGGGAGCCCGACGGCGGCCATGATCCAGCGCCGTTCGACGGCGAGGGACTCTTTTGCAGCGGCTTCAGCGATCGTGCGGCTTCGCCATCGAGCGGTAGTCGAGCGCCCGATCGAGCGTGACGTCGTCGACGCCGGCCTCGCGTGCGACCTCGCGGAGCGAGCGACCCGAGGAGGCCGCGGACTTGACGATCTCGGATGCCTTGTCGTAGCCGATGTGCGGGTTGAGCGCGGTTGCAGCGGCGAGAGTCAGCTCGGCGTAGCTCTCGCACTGCTCCCGATTCGCCTCGATCCCGTCGACGCACTTCTCGGCGAGGAGCCGCGAGACCGAGGCAAGCAGCGAGATCGACTGGAGCAGGTTCCGAGCCATCATCGGCACGAACACGTTCAGCTCGAAGTGCCCCTGCATCCCGCCGGCGGTGATGGCGACGTCGTTTCCGATCACCTGCGCCGCGACCTGGGTCACGACCTCCGGGATCACCGGGTTCACCTTGCCCGGCATGATCGAGCTGCCCTTCTGAAGCTCCGGAAGGAAGATCTCGGCGAGCCCGGCGCGCGGCCCGGAGCCCATCAGGCGGAGGTCGTTCGCGATCTTCGTCAGCGAGACGGCCGTCGTCTTCAGCGCTCCCGAGGCCTCGACGAGTCCGTCGCGCGCTGCCTGAGCCTCGAACGGGTCGGCCGGGGCGGAGATCTGGAGGCCTGTCTCCTCCGCGAGCAGGCGCCGCACGCGCTCGGCGAACTCCGGATGCGTGTTCAGGCCGGTGCCGACGGCGGTGCCGCCGAGGGGAATCTGGCCGAGCCGGCGGCGGGAGTCGCCCACGCGCTCGCTGCTCTGGTGTACCTGGGCCGCATAGCCGGCGAACTCCTGCCCGAGTGTGACGGGGACGGCGTCCATCAGGTGCGTTCGTCCTGACTTGACGACGTCGTCGAACTCCGTCGCCTTCGCCTCGAGGGAGGCGGCGAGCTGCTCCAGCGCGGGCAGCAGGTCGTGCTCGAGCTCTCCGAGCGCGGCGAGATGGACTGCCGAGGGAAAGACGTCGTTCGAGCTCTGACCCATGTTGACGTCGTCATTGGCGTGGATGCCGTCGCCGGCGAGCGCGGCGATCACCTCGTTGGCGTTCATGTTCGAGCTCGTCCCGGACCCCGTCTGGAAGACGTCGATCGGGAACTGGTCGTCGTGCTCGCCGTTCGCGATCGCGTCGGCCGCGTCGGCGACTCGCTCGGCCTTCTCCGGGTCGAGCAGCCCGAGCTCGGCATTCGCACGGGCGGCGGCCGCCTTGATCCGCCCGAGCCAACGGGCCACCGGGACGGGAATCGGCTCACCGGAGACCGGGAAGTTGGCGATCGCCTTCTCCGTCTCGCCGCCCCAGTGCTGCCGCGTCGTCTCCGTGCTCACTCGCCGAGTCTAGCGAGGGTCGGGAGCGGGCTAGACCGTGGGGGTCCGCGTCAGCCGCAGGAGCCGGCGCCCGGTCCGCTCCCTCGGCTTGGCCGCGAAGGCCCAGCCCACGTAGGCGCAGCGCGGGCACTCGCCCGCTCCCTCGTGTCGCCGGCGGCCCGGCACGAACAGCCGCACCTGGCCACAACCGAGACATTCGACAGTGGGCCGCTCCACCTCACCTCTATCGACGCCGCGAGGACGAGGCCGCTCCCCCACGCGGGGGAATGTCAAGTAACAGTCTGCTACTTGGCGCGCGCGGCGGCGAGGAGCTCCTCCCAGCTAGAGAGCTTCAGCCGCGGCCGGCCGTGCGGCTCGCCGGCGCTGCGCTCGGCGAGGTCGATCGCCTCCCAGCCGGCGTACATGACGGCCTCGACGCCACGCGCGGCGAGCAGCCCCTCGAGGCTGCCCGCCGCGCGCGGGCGCAGGAGCCCGGCGCGGGCGTCCTCGAGCAGGCGCTCGACAGTCTCGTTCGCGTCCTTCTTGTTGGTCCCGATCACACCGCTCGGACCACGCTTGATCCAGCCCGCCACGTAGAGGCCGGGCTCGACCCGACCGCCGACGTTCGGGATCGTGCCGGTGCCCTCGTCGAACGGAACGCCCGGAACGCCCACGCCGCGATAGCCGACGCTGCGGAAGACGACGGCGCAGGCGAGCGTCTCGCGCTCGTCGGTCGGGACGGCGCGGCCGCGAGGATCGAGCTCGTTGCGGACGAGCTCGATCGCCTCGACCCGGTCCCCGCCGAGGATTGCGACCGGCGAGGAGAGGAACCGGAGCACGATCGCGCGCGGCTTGCCGGACGGGACACGGGCTGCGAACTCGCGCAGGTGCTCGACGCTTCTGCGGACCGCCGGAGCAGCCGCCTCGAGCTCGGCCGCGCTCGCCGGGTCGAGCTCGAGCTCGGCAGGTTCGACGATCACGTCTGCCCCTTCGAGCTCGCCCAGCTCGCCGACCTCGACGGGTGTCCACGCCGCCTGCACGGGCCCGCGGCGGCCGACGACGAGGATCTCGCGGATTCCCGAGCCGACGATCGCAGCGATCGCCGCGTCGGTCGTGTCGGTGGAGGCCAGCTCCTGCTCCGTCAGAGCCAGCATCCGGGCGACGTCGAGCGCGACGTTGCCGTTCCCGATCACGACGGCGCGCTCGCCGGAGAGGTCGAAGGAGAGGTGCTGGAAGTCGGGATGGCCGTTGTACCAGGCGACGAGCTCGGTAGCGGCGAAGGAGCCGGGCAGATCCTCCCCCGGGATTCCCATCCGCCGATCGGTCTGCGCGCCGACCGTGTAGACGACCGCCTCATAGAGGTCGGCCAGCTCCTTTTGCGAGATGTCCCGGCCGACCTCGACGTTGCCGAAGAAGCGGAAGCCAGGCTGCTGCGCCGTCTTCTCGAACGCGCGCGAGAGGGCCTTGATCTTCGGGTGATCCGGCGCGACCCCGAGGCGCACGAGCCCCCATGGCGTCGGCAGCCGCTCGATCAGGTCGACCTCGACGTCGAGGTCGCTCGCGAGCAGCGCCGCCCCCGCATAGAAGCCGGCCGGCCCGGATCCCACGACGGCGACACGCAAGTTGGCGCCCGGACTCACGTGCGCGATGCTACGGAACATGAAGGTGGGCCTCGTCGGGCTGCTGCTCCTTCTTCTCTGCGTCGGCTGCGGCGGTGACCATCGCGACGGCGAGCGGTTCGCGCTGTACCACCTCGAGACGGCGATCGGCCCGCCGGGCGCCGATGGCGAGCTGCGGTGCGGACCGCCGCGCGTCGCCTGTCCCGGGATCCTGAACGAGTCGCCGAATCGGGTCTCCCGCTATCCGGTCCTAGCCGAGCCTGCGCTCACCGGTGACCACATCGAGCGCTCGAGCGCCCGGCGCGCGGACGACCCGAGCACGGGGACACCTGTCCTGAGGGTCGACCTGACGGCCGAGGGGAGTGAAGCCTTCGCGCAGCTCACCAGGGAGGCGGCCCGAGTCGGCGGACGGGATCTGGCGTGGCATCACGTCGCGGTGGTCGTGGGTGACGAGATCGTCGCCTTCCCCGAGGTCGACTTCGACGTGTACCCCGATGGAATCGCTAACGCTCCGGGGCTCCAGATCGCGGCGGCAAGCGACGTCGAGGCGCGCGAGCTCGCCGGGAGGCTGCGCGGCGACTAGATGAGAAACTTCGAGCACGTACGACAACCTTTGAGCGAAGGAGAGAGCATGGACGGTCTCGACGATCTGCTGAAGAGCGCGCAAGGCGGGAGCGGAGGAGGCGGCCTCGGTGGGCTGCTGGGCGGAATCCTCGGCGGTGGCGCGAGCGGAGGCTCGCTCGCGCCAGGTGGCGGTGGGCTCGGCGGCAACCCGATGCTGCGCATGCTGCTGCCGATGGTGGCCTCGATGCTCGCAAACGGGGGTCTGAAGAAGGTGCTCTCGGGACTTCAGGCGAGAGGAAAGACCTTGGAGACGGATTCCTGGGTCTCGACGGGCGAGAACCGGCCGGTCGCGGGCGAGGACATCCGGGACGCGGTCGGCGAGGACGAGATCACGAGCATCGCGGACAGGCTCGGGGTCTCGAAGGACGAGGCGGCGACCGCCGTCGCGACCGTGCTTCCAGACGTGGTCGATCAGGTGTCGCGAAACGGCGAGCTGCCCCCGGACGACGAGCTCGAATCGGCTTTCGACCGGCTGAAGAAGGTGGACGGCTAGGAGGTCCCCGGCCGGACGAGACCGGACTCGTAGGCCGCGATCACGGCTTGAGTCCGGTCTCGCAGGTCGAGCTTCGAGAGCACGCGGGCGACGTGGGTCTTGACGGTGTGGTCGCTGACGACGAGCTCGGCGGCGATCTCGCCGTTCGAGAGCCCGCGCGCGAGCAGTCGCAGCACCTCGAGCTCGCGCGCGGTCAGCTCGTCGAGCGCCGGGGGCGCGACGGTCGACACGCCGCGCTGCGCGAACTCCTCGATCAGGCGCCGCGTGACTGCCGGAGCGAAGAGCGCCCCACCGTCGGCGACGATCCGGATCCCCGCCACGAGCTGGTCCTCCGGAGCGTCCTTGAGGAGGAAGCCGCTCGCACCGGCGCGCAACGCCTCGTAGACGTATTCGTCGAGGTCGAACGTCGTCAGCACGAGCACTCGCGGAGCGTCGGGCGAGCCGTCGACGAGCTGCCGTGTCGCCTCGAGCCCGTCGACGTTCGGCATCCGCACGTCCATCAGGACGACATCGGGGCGAAGCTCACGGGCAGCCTCGACGGCCTCAGCGCCGTCACCCGCTTCGCCAACCACCTTAAGGTCGGGCTCGACGCCGAGGATCATCCGAAAGCCGGAGCGTACGAGCCGCTGGTCGTCGACGAGGAGGACCCGGATCATCGAAGCGGTAGCCGCGCCTGCAACGCATAGCCACCCTCGACCCGCGAGCCCGCGCGCAGCTCGCCGCCGTAGACCGCGACCCGCTCGCGCATTCCGACGAGCCCGTGCCCGCCGCCGTCACCGTTCGCCGAGCCAGGCCCGTCGTCGGTGATCTCGAGCTCGAGCTCGTCTGCCCCGTAGCGGACGCGAACATGCGCGCGGGCCGGCCCTGCATGACGCAGCGAGTTCGTCAGCGCCTCCTGGACGATCCGATACGCAGAGAGATCAACTCCGGACGGGAGCTCGACCGGCTCCCCCTCGACCTCGACCTCCACCGGAAGTCCCGCCTCGCGAATCTGCGCCACGAGCCGGTCGAGCTCCGCGAGGCTCGGCTGGGGAGCGAGTGCGAGCTCGGTATCGTCCGAGCGCAGCAGTCCGAGCAGTCGCCGCATCTCAGCGAGAGCTTGCGTGCCCGTCGCCTCGATCGAGTCGAACGCCTCCCGCGCCCCGGCCGGATCGTCGTCGAGGACCCGCCGGCCTCCACGGGCCTGGAGGACGATCACGCTGACGCCGTGGGCGACGACATCGTGGAGCTCGCGCGCGATCCGCGCCCGCTCCTCGGCGACCGCGACACGCGCCTTCTCGTCGCGCTCGCCCACGAGGAGCCGCTCCCGTTCGCGTCTGATCCGGATCACGACGCCGCCGAGGAGCGGTGCGCCGAAGAAGAAGGCGAAGAAAAGGAAGCCGCTCACGTTCAGACTGCTCCCGTCCTGGACCATCGCGAGGACCGTTGCCGCGAGCACGGTCACCGTGGCGGCCAGCAAGGCGCGACCGCGGGTGTGCGCGCCGGCCGAATAGGCCGCGATCATGACCAGCAGGATGATCCCCATCGGGTCGTTCTTCTCGACGGTGTTCACGGCCACCATCACCTGGAGCCCCACGATCTGGAGCGCGAGCGCGATGAGAGGCGCGCGAACCCGGAGCAGTAGGACGGCGGTCATACCGAGCGCGACCGGCGCGAGCTCGTATCGATCCGCGGACCACTCCCGGTCGAGCCAGAGCTCCAACTGCGCGAGCGCCCCGAGCGCGAACAGGAAGGCGAGCTCGCCGTACGCGCCGAGGAAACGCCGAAGCATGAGCTGACGCTAGCGCAGCGAGAAGCGCCTGTCGTCGCCCTCGCAGACGATCGCGAGATCGCTCTCAAGAGCGATCCAAGTTCGCCCGGGGCACCGATGGAACTCGGTCACCCCGGGCCTAGCGTCCACTTACACCAGCACTCGACCGGAAGGAGCACCATGACCCTCACTCGACAGAACATTCTGGGCACTGGCATCGCGGCCGCCGTCCTGACCGCGGTGGCACTCGCGGTGGCCAACTTCGTCGGCGACGGCGAGAACGGCGGCGCCGGCCCCTACGCGATCACGCTCGTTGCGTCCTTGCTCGTCGCGGCCGGACTCTTCGGCTGGGCGATTCCGCGGATCGAGCGGCCCGCACGCATGGGGCTGATCGTGGGCGTGCTCGGCCTGCTCTCAATCGCGGCGTACTGGACCGGACTTCCCTACGTGCTCGGCCCGGCCGCGATCGTGTTCGGGCTTCTCGCTCGCAGCCGGGCCGACGAGAAGAACAGCGGCACCGCCGCTTTCGGATTGGGCCTGCTCGCCACCGTCGGCGGGATCGCCGCCGTGATCGGGGATCAGGTGTCCTAGAGGGCTAGTGCGAGCAGCCGGAGCCGCAGGCGCCCCCGTGCTCGGCGGCGGGGGCGTCTGCGCCCTCCTCGACCGTGAACGAGTGGCCGCAGCCGCAGGAGGCCTGGGCGTTCGGGTTGTCGATCTTGAACCCGGACTCGGCGAGGCCGGTCAGGAAGTCGATCGTCGCTCCCTTGAGGTAGGGCGCGCTGTGGGGGTCGATCACGACCTTGACGCCGTGCTGCTCGATCTCCTCGTCGCCTTCGGCGGCGCCAGTGTCGAAACCGAGCCCGTACTGGAAGCCCGAGCACCCGCCGCCCTGGATCGCGACCCGGAGCACCTGGCTCTCACCCTCGGGATCCTCGGCCATCAGCTCGCGGATCTTGTCGGCCGCGGTGGCGGTCAACGACACGAGCGTCGTACCCTCGTCGGTCAGCTCTTCGATCGCGGCCATGAGCGGATGGTAGCAGTGTGCCCAGAGAGCGCCAGGCGCCCGACTTTGTGACAGCCGAGACCGGCTTGGCTCCTGCGATTCCACCTCTCTTCGTGCCCCTCAGCGCGACTTGCTAGCGTTCGCGCGAACCGGATGCTCGGCGACTACTTCCCCTTCCTGGTCTACGCGCTCCTCGCGGCAGTGATCCCGGCCTCGATGATCGCCTTCTCGTTCCTCTTCGCCACCCCGCCGCAGAAGCGGGTGAAGGCGCGCTTCCTCCCATTCGAGTCGGGCGTCTCGGAGGGAGCGCCGAAGCAGCAGCGCTTCACGGTCAGCTTCTACCTGACGGCGATGCTGTTCATCCTCTTCGACATCGAGATCGTCTTCCTCTACCCGCTGGCGATCGTGCTCGAGGCGCTCGGCTGGTTCGGGCTCGTCGAGTTCCTGGTCTTCGTCGCGATCCTCGCCGTGGCCTACATCTACATCTGGCGCAAGGGCGCGCTGGAATGGAAGTAGCGACGTGGCTGTAGACAAGACAGTCGACCAGAAGCGGGCCTCGAAACGGCCGCTCGCGGTGGCGGGCCTCCAGAGCGAGCGCCTGCTCTGGCCGACCAAGGGGCCGGGCGTCTTCGAGCAGGAGGTCGAGAGCCTCGAGGACGCCCTCGGGCTGACAACGCTCGAGAAGGCGGTCGCCTGGGCGCAGACGAACTCGATGTGGCCGGACACCTTCGGCCTGGCCTGCTGCGCGATCGAGATGATGGCGATCGTCTCGGCGCGCCACGACATCGCGCGCTTCGGGATGGAGCGCTTCTCGTCCTCGCCGCGCCAGGCCGACCTGCTGATCGTCTCGGGTCGCGTCGTCCACAAGATGGCCGCGCCGCTCCGCCAGGTCTACGACCAGATGCTCGAGCCGAAGTGGGTGATCGCGATGGGCGCCTGCGCAAGCTCGGGTGGGATGTTCAACAACTACACCGTCCTCCAGGGCGTCGACAAGATCGTTCCGGTGGACATCCACGTGCCCGGCTGCCCGCCGCGGCCCGAGGCGCTGATGGAGGGGATCGTGCGGCTGCACGAGAAGGTGATGGCGGGGGTTCCGCCCGCGTACCAGATCCGCGGAGTCGCCTCTTGATGGGCTACGAGGGGCTACCGGGCCTCGTCGAGACGCGCGAGGCCTTCGGCGAGACGACGCTCGTCGTCGATCCCGCCCGGCTCCTCGAGGCGGCCGCGCAGCTGCGCGACGAGGCCGGCTTCAACGTCCTCGCGGATATCGCGGCCGCGGATTACCTCGGCTGGGGCGAGCTCGGCGTCGCCGGCTACATCGGGACGGCTGGAGGTCGCGACCTGAATGCACCCGGCTCGCAGGGTTACGCGCGCCGGCCCGAGCCGAAGCCGAAGCGCTTCTCGCTCAGCTACCACCTGCTCCGGCTCGCGGAGGACTCGCGGCGCGTTCGGCTCAAGGTCTGGCTCGACGACGGCGAGAGCGTCCCGAGCGTGGTCTCGCTCTGGCCGACCGCCGACTGGCACGAGCGGGAGGCCTTCGACCTGATGGGAATCGCCTTCGAGGGGCATCCGAACCTGCGCCGGATCCTGATGGAGGACGACTGGGAAGGCCATCCGCTGCGCAAGGACTACCCCATCGGCGGCGAGCCGGTTCGTTTCTCAGGGGAGGAGTAAGGAAATGGCGGTCGTCGAGCGCGGGGCGCCGATCTACGCGGGCTCGCGGATTCCCTCGCCGATCCCGACGGTGCTGACGCCGAATCCCGACGAGGTTCCGCTCGAAGACGTCCTCACCGTCAACTTCGGCCCGAACCACCCGTCCACGCACGGGGTCCTCCGGCTCGTCGTCGACCTGAACGGCGAGCAGGTGGTCGGGATCTCGGCAGTGATCGGCTACCTGCACACCGGCTTCGAAAAGACGATGGAGCAGAAGACGTGGTGGAAGGGCGTGACCTATCCCGCGCGGGTCGACTACGTATCGTTCCAGTACAACGAGCTCGTCTTCGTGCTGGCGATCGAGAAGCTGCTCGAGCTCGAGGCGCCGCGGAAGGCGACCTGGATGCGGATGGCGCTCTGCGAGCTCGTCCGGATCCACTCGCACCTCGTCTACCTCGGCACGTCCGCGCTCGAGATCGGGGCGATCTCGATGTTTTGGTACACGTTCCGCGAGCGCGACCTCGTCCTAGATCTCTTCGAGATGGTCACCGGGGTGCGGATGCACACGCGCTACTTCCAGGCGGGCGGGCTGGCCGAGGACATTCCGCTGGGCTTCTACGCGCAGGCACGCGACTTCTGCACGCGGATGCCGAAGGCGATCGACGAGTACGAGGCGATTCTCGACGACAACAAGATCTGGCTCGAGCGCACGCGCGGGGTGGGGCTGCTCTCGGCCGACGACGCGATCGCGCTCGGGCAGAGCGGGCCGGTGCTCCGGGCATCCGGGGTCGACTGGGACCTCCGTAAGCCAGAGCCATACCTCGCCTACGCGGAGGTCGACTTCGAGGTGCCCGTCTACCACGGCGGCGACGTCTACGACCGCTATCGCGTCCGGATGGACGAGATGCGCGAGTCGACGCGGATCATCTCCCAGTGCGTCGATCGCCTGCTCGAGCTGCAGGGCGAGCCGTGGACGAGCGACGACCGCAAGGTCGTGCTGCCGCCGCGCGAGGAGCTGCACACCTCGATGGAGTCGCTGATCCACCACTTCAAGATCGCCACCGAGGGCTACCGCGTTCCCGAGGGCGAGGTCTACGTCGCCGTCGAGTCGCCCCGGGGCGAGTCGGGCGTCTACGTCGTCTCGGACGGAGGCCCCAAGCCGTGGCGCGTCAAGTTCCT
>JBPCJB010000036.1:0-2940 GCA_051005735.1 Gaiellaceae bacterium
GATCGAGGTCGTCGTCTGACCGTAGACGACGAAGCGGTCGAGGATCTCCTCCAGGTCGTCGATCGAGCGCAGGTGCAGCTTGAGGAAGAAGCAGTCCTCACCCGTGATCCGGTAGCACTCCACGACCTCGGGGGTCTCCCGCGCGACCTCCGGGATCTTGTGGAGCTGGCGACTCGCCGGCCGGACGCGCACGACTGCCGCGAGCGGGAAGCCCAGCGCCTTCGGCTCGACGACCGCCCGGTAGCCGGTGATCACCCCCGAGCGCTCGAGCCGCTGCACGCGCTCCGCGACGGCGGGCGGCGAGAGGCTGATCCTGCGGCCGAGCTCGGCCATGCTGAGCCGCGCATCTGCCTGCAGCTCACCGAGGATCCTGCGGTCGATTGAGTCGATCTTTACTGATTCGCTCGCCATCCTTGTCTTACTCCTTTGCTTCGCAAGCGATCTACGTTATGTGCCTTCGTTCGGCTCTTCCCGCCACCATAGCTCCGCAACGATCATCTCGAGGTGCCCCTCAGACGCCTTCCTCCGGCGAGCTTCTTCGTCGGCAGCGCCGTCTTCCATTACCTCGGCCCGGCCTTCGCTGTGCTGCTCTTCGCGCGCCTCGAGCCGACCGGGGTCGCCTGGCTCCGGATAGCGAGCGCCGCAGCCGTCTTCGCAGCGTGGCGCAGGCCGTGGCGGGCGTTCGCGTACCTCGATCGGGACGCGCGCCGTACCGTCGTCGCGATGGGCGCGGTTCTCGCGGTCATGAACGTCTGCTTCTACCTCGCGATCGACCGGCTTCCCCTCGGGACGGTGGCGGCGATCGAGTTCCTGCCTGTGATCGTCCTCGCCGCGCTCGGCGCCCGGACAGGCCGGAACGCGGCGGCGGTCGCGCTGGCCGTCGTAGGCGTCTACCTGCTGACGAACGTCGCGCTCGTCGACGAGCCGCTCGGGCTCGCGCTCGCGTTCGTGAACGCCGGCCTCTTCGCCGCCTACATCGTGCTCGGCCACCGAGTCGCTCAGCAAAGCGGCTTCGGGGGGATCGACGGGCTGGGAGCGGCGATGCTCGTCGCCGCCGTCGTCGCGGTCCCGCTCGGCGGCTGGAACGCCCTCCCCGCTCTCGTCGATCCCCTGGCGCTCGGCGCCGGGATCGGGGTCGGGATCGCCTCCTCCGTCATCCCCTATGTCTGCGACCAGCTCGCGATGGCGCGGCTCGCCCGCTCCACCTACGCCCTGCTCGTCTCGCTCCTGCCCGCGACCGCGACGGTGATCGGCGCGCTCGTGCTCGCTCAGCTCCCGTCCTGGCTGGACGCCGCCGGGATCGCGCTCGTGATCGCCGGGATCGCGGTCCACACCGAGCGGCGCGACGGCTAGGCCGTCCGCTTGGCGCTTGACAGATATTCCTTGCGGTTGAGCGGGTTCGCCGTCGTCCGCCCCCGGGTCGGCTGGTCGCCGATCACCGGCTGGTAACCCGCGAAGCTGGACTCGAGGACGCCCTCGCCGCCCGTCATCCCCGGCAGTTGCCGCTGGAGCTCATGGGCCGACGCGACGGGCAAGATCGTCTCGATCATGGCGAGACTGCCGCTCACCGACTGCATCTCGACGGCGACCCCGAGGCGGCCGAGGGCAGCCGTCACGGCGCCGATCGAGTCCGCGGGGATCTCCAGACTGGTTCGCACGACGGGCGCGCAGGCAACCGTGCTGGCGCGCTCGAGCGCCTGCATGACGACCAGCGGCATGAGCTTTCGGAAATCAGCGGCCGTGGTGCCGGGCGCCCGGTAGCCACAGTCGGTCATGGTCAGGGTGCAGTCGGTGACCCGCCAGCCGAAGAGTCCCTCCTGCAGCGCCTCGTGGACGTGCTGAGTCATGAGATCGATAAAGCCGTTCACGGTCTTGTAGATGTAGATAGGCACTAGGCGAACGTCGACGTCGAGCCGAAACTCGACGCCCGAGCCGCGCGGCGCCGGCTCGACGCGCAGCCCGGCCGTGGCGAGGAACGGGTTCGAGCTTGTCGGCGAGCTCTTGCCAGTGACGTTCGTCTTCGTCTTCGCGTGGAGGATCTCCAGTACCTCACCCGTGCCGACCGGCCGCTCGATGCAGATCGTCGTCGTCTCGCTGAAGCCGACGTCGAGGGCGAAGTCGTTTGCCAGCGTCGCCTGGATGACCTCCTTCTGGATTTCGCCGTAGAGCGACACCGAGAGCTCCTGGCGGGCGTCGTCCTGCCTGACGGCGATCAGCGGGTCCTGCTCGGCGAGCTGGGCGAGCGCGACACGGAGCGCTTGCTTGTCGTCGGGGTTGCAAGGAACGACAACCGTCTCCAGCGTCGGCGGAGCGAAGGAGCGCTCGCCCGCCGCCGGCCGCGAGCTTCCGATCGGGTCGCCGATCTGGATCTCGGCGAGACCCCACAGCTTTCCGATCTCTCCGGCGGAGACGGACGCACCCCTCGCGGCCGCCCCCCGGTCGAAGACGCTGATCGCGGTCACCTTGCCTTCGACATCCCGTCCGAACCGCAGTCGGTCCCGCACTCGCACCGTCCCGGAGAACATGCGGACGTAGGCGATCTTCTCCCCGGCGGGACCGCGCTCGATCTTGAAGACCGTCCCGGAGACAGAGCCGTCGGCGACTCCTGCGGCCGCGGGCAGCAACTCGACGATCCCTGCCATGAGCGCGTCGACGCCCGCGCCCGTGATCGCCGAGCCGAAGAAGACGGGATGCGCGAGCGCGCGCTTCGTCTGCACGGCGAGCGCCTGGCGGAGTCGCCCGTAGGAGACGCCCGCCTCGTCGTCGAGGTACGCCGCCAGGATCCTTTTGTCGCGCTCGGCGAGCGCCTCGGCGAGCCTGGACCGGAAAGCGACGTCGCCCGCGCCGGCAGGCATGAAGCCGGCGGCTCGCGTCCCGAGCCCAGGCGCAGATCCGAGCGGAACGATCGCGGGCGTCAGTCGCTCCGAGATCGCCCGCAGG
>JBPCJB010000037.1:0-8614 GCA_051005735.1 Gaiellaceae bacterium
TCGGAAGCGTCTTCACGAGCGTGCGCTCCGCGTAGAGCACATCGCCGAGCTCGTGCAGGAGCAGGTCGCGTGGATCGCTCATGGTGCTGGACATGCAAATCCTCCTTGTTCGTGGCGGCTGCTCTGATCGTCCCCGCCACGAGGGGGAGAAAACATCACATCCCGTTGAAGAACTTCGCCTCGGCCGCGCGCCGGTTGACGAGCCCCTGCAACGTCTTTCCGCCCGCCTTGTTCCAGCGCGCGAGCTGCGCCTCGACCGCGTCGTAGCGCCCCTCGTTCAGGAGCCGAAGTAGCGTCGACTCGCGGAAGGCGCCGTTACCCACGTTGAACGCGAAGCTGACGAGGGCGTCGAACTGGTGTTGCTCGAGCGGCACCTTCACGCACCGCTTGATCTCGGCCGCCGCCTTCGCCGCGTCCTCCTGGAGCAGCTCGAGGGCGCGCTCTTGGGAGATTCCCGCCTTGAACTCCGCCGGCTCGCTCCCGTCGATCGGGCCGTGGTGGACGAGGTGGCCGTAGCCGATCGTGCAATGGCTCGCAGCGTCGTTGTAGAGCTGCGCCCGGAACCCCTCGAAGCCAGCGATCAGCTTCGCGCCCGCCTTGCTCAGCGCCGTCGGCGCCGCCGCAGGCTTCTTCGGCACGGGCTTTGGCTTCTTCGGACGCGTTGGCTCGTCGACGTCGACGTCGACGTCGACGACGGCCGGCGTCCGCTTCTGCTTCTCCTCCTCGGCAGCGACCGCGGCCACGAGCTGGCGGCTCGTCTCGACGCCGTAGACGCCGTCCACGTCCTGGCCGGTGTCGGCCTGGAAGCGTCTGAGCGCGGCCTCGAGGGTTGCGTCGAAGATTCCCTGTCCGCGCTCGAGGTAGCGCCTCCCCTCGCCGTCCGTGATCGAGGCGAGCTGCTTCGCCAGCAATACGACCCGTGGCCCTTTGCTGCCGAGCCGCAACGACTTCTCGGTGGCGGCCTTCTGCTTCTCCTTCTCCTTCTCGGCGCGGAGCGCGACCGCGAGCTGGCGGCTCGACTGGACGCCGTAGACGCCGTCCACGTCCTGGTCCCAGTCGGTCTGGAAGCGCCTGAGCGCGGCCTCGAGGGTTGCGTCGAAGACGCCTTGCCCGCGCTCGAGATAGCGCTTCCCCTCGCCGTCCGTGATCGAGGCGAGCTGCTTCGCCATTCGCGCAACCCTGAAGCCCTTGTCTCCGAGCCGAAGCGGCTTCAGCAGGTTCAGCTTCGGCTCCTTCCGGAAGTTGAGGTGATGCTGCTCGCGGGCGCTCAGCGGATACGTGCGCGCCGCGGTGAAGCCGAGCCTGCCCGCGGCCTCGATCACGCCGTCGGCGTTCTCCCAGTCCATCCCGACGCACCAGTAGGGCAGCGGGAACTTCGCGGGGCCCGGATAGGCGACGCCGTCGTTTCGCCGCTCATGGGTCGAGAGCCCGGGCGCGTTCGCCGGGTTGAAGCCCGGCTTGCCCAGGCGAAAGCCCTCGTAGAGCTCGCGCTGGGACATCTTCGCCGGCTTGCACCTCTTCAGGAACGGCTCCGCCTCGGGCGAGCGGTCGCACGAGTTGAGCGTCGCTCCGGTACGGCGCTTGATCTCGTGGATCACTGGAGCGAGGTGCACGGGAACCGGGCAGTTGTCGATCACCTCGAACTTCACGGCGCCACCTCCGGTGTGGACGCGACCGGGCCAGGTGGGATCGGGGGAGCGGTGCGGCTCGGCGCTCCCGGCCCCGCCCTCGTCTCCTCGCCCTCGCCGCGGCGGACGGCGTCGGTCGCCGGGGGAGGAGCGCCGGCCGAGCGCAGCCGAGCGACCTTGCTGAGGACGTCGAACCAGAAGGGCGCGCCGAGCGTCAGCGCCGCCGCCGTGAGCAGGAGCCCGAGCGCCTTCAGGACGATCCGGAGCACCCAGTCGTAGGTTCCCTCCGGCCGAGTCTCGGCCGTCCAGCCGATCGGGATCGAGAGCTGCTGCAGCTCGGTCACGTCGTCTGCGACCTCCTGCAGGCCGGTCGACCCCGTTGCCGGCTGGACGGCCTCGGCGCGAGCCACGACCGCTGCCCGGACTGCCTTCTGGGTCCAGAGCTGCTCGGCGATCCGGAACGTGTCGATGTTGAGCGAGACGACGAGCGCCACGGCGAGCGCCCAAAGGACCTTCTGGACCCGCCGCCGGTACCAGCCGGAGACCCGCTCCATCGAGTCGTCGAACCAGCGCTCGGCATCGCGTGTGAAGCGGGTGACATCGCCGTCGGCCCGCTCGTAGAGAACCATGAGGGCGCGGCGCGCATCCTCGCTCGGAACCGCGGCGATCGCGTCCTCGACCTTGCGAGCGGCGCCGGCCCGGTCGAAGTCGAGCAGCGCGGCGACGAACGTGCGCGAGGGAACGTAGGAGGGATAGTGCCGCCGCTTCGAGCGGGGCGTCACCGGGCGCACGAGCGCGTTCAAGAGCGGATGCTCGAGGAGCTTCCCGGTCTGCTCGAGGCCGCGGTCGAGGTTCGCCGGCTCGAGGAGGTTCGCGATCCCGCGGCGGAGAAACTGCGCGCGCCAGTTGAAGATGCTCGAGATCGTCTCGTTCAGGGCCGAGCAGGCGAAGCTGAGGATCACGAAGACGAAGACGAGGCCGAACGCGACCTCGAGAACGGCGGAATCGAACATCAGCGCATCACCATCGGCCTGTCTTTCGTCGAGCCGTGGCCGCAGTGTCCCGGCTTGCTCTCGTGACCACAGGCGATCTTGAACCGCTCCGCGACAGCGGTCAAGCAGACACGGGTACCGTTCGCCCAGGCCGGGTAGCCCCCCGGCATGGCCACCGACGTCACCGAGCCCCTCGCTCGTCTGCGCGACGATCTCCGCAGCGTTCGGCTCGAGCTCGACGTGCCGGGCGCCGCCGAGGCCCGTCGGGTCCGCGACGACCTCGTCGCCCAAGTGGACGACTACCTGCTCCCGCGCCTGCGGCAGATGGAAGCGCCGGTGCTGATGGTGGTCGGCGGCTCGACCGGCGCCGGCAAGTCGACGCTCGTGAACAGCTTGATCGGCGCCGTGGTCAGTCCGGCCGGTGTGTTGCGTCCGACGACGCGGTCGCCGGTGCTCGCCTGCCATCCCGACGACCTGCGCTGGTTCGAGGACGATCGGATCCTGCCCGGGCTCGCGCGGATTACCGGCGGGGCGCCCGTGGGGCCCACCGAGACGCGCGGCTCGATTCAGCTCGTGCCGACACCGGCGCTCGATCCCGGCCTCGCGCTCCTCGACTCCCCGGACATCGACTCCGTCCTGAAGGAGAACCGCGCCCTCGCGAACCAGCTCCTGGCCGCCGCCGATGCCTGGCTCTTCGTCACTACCGCTGCCCGCTACGCCGATGCCGTGCCCTGGGAGTTCCTGCACACGGCGCGCGATCGCGGCACGACGCTCTCGATCGTCCTGAACCGCGTGCCAGAGGACGCGGGCCGCGAGGTTCCCGCTCATCTGCAGCAGATGCTGCGGGAGCGGGATCTCGGCGACAGCCCCGTGCTCGTCGTCCCAGAGATCGAGCTCGAGCAGGAGCTCCTCCCGGCAGGCGCGCTCGGGCCGGTGCGCGCCTGGCTCGACGATCTCGCCGCCGATGCGCAGGCACGGGCGGCTCTCGTCCGGCGAACCCTGCGCGGCGCGCTCGCGAGCCTGCCCGCGCGCGCGACGACGGTCGAGCGCGCTGCTGCCGAGCAGCTCACGGCCGCCTCGGAGCTCCGAGCGGAGCTGGACGCGGCCTACACCGCTGCCCTGCGCGAGGTCGAAAGTGCGCTCCGCAGCGGCTCCCTCCTGCGCGGCGAGGTGCTCGCCCGCTGGCACGAGGTGGTCGGGACAGGCGACGTGATGCGAGCGCTCGAAACTCGGGTGGGCTGGGTGCGCGACCGGCTCAAGAGCCTCGTCACGGGTTCGCCGGCCGCCGATGCCGAGCTGCGCGTGACCGTCGAGAACCGCGTCGAGGCGGTCGTGCGGGCCGCGGCCGAGCGGGCGGCGGAGCGAACCGCGCGCGCCTGGCGCGAGCGCGTTCCCGGACGGGCGCTCCTCGACGCTGCGCCGGCTCTCGACCGTGCCTCAGCCGAGCTCGAGGCTGCGACCGAGGACGAGGTCCGCGCCTGGCAGGGCGTCGTCTTCGACCTCGTCAGCGAGGAGGGAGCGTCGAAGCGTTCGACGGCCCGTATCGCCTCGCTCGGCGTCAACGGGGCCGGCCTCACGGTGATGCTCGCCGTCTTCGCGCACACGGGCGGGCTCACCGGCGCCGAGGTCGCCGTGGCCGGTGGTACGTCGGCGGTCGGGCAGAAGGTTCTCGAGGCGATCTTCGGCGACCAGGCCGTCCGCGCTCTCGCTGCTCGCGCCCGCGAGGATCTCGTCGAGCGCGTGGAGCGGCTCTTGCGTGTGGATGCCGCCCGCTTCGACGCGCTCCTCGACGCCGCCGCTCCGGAGGCCGACACGTTTGCGCGGTTGCACGGGGCCGTGGACGCCATCCGCCGCGCTGCGTGACAACCGTCGCTCGCCTTCGGCTCGCTCCCGTCGGGGAAACCATGTTTCCCCCACGAGCCCCCTTCTTCCATTCCGCCCAGCGGCCGAAGCTCGGCCTATGAGCCGTCCCGGAGAGCTCGACGCGCGGATCGCGGCGCTGGCGGAAGCCGCCGACCTCGCCGACGGCAGGCTGGATAATGGCCCGATCGAGGCGGCCCGCACCGCTGTTGCGAAGGCCGGCGCCCGTCTCGGCCTCGGGCTCGAGACCACCGTCGCCGCGCTCGCTGGGCCCACGGGCGTGGGTAAGTCGCAGCTCTTCAACGCCCTCACCGGGACCGAGCTTGCGACCGTCGGGCGTCGACGTCCGACGACCTCGGCAGGGCAGGCGGCGATGTGGGGCGAAGGTGGGGAGCCGCTCCTCGACTGGCTCCAGATCGCGCGTCGCCACAGGATCCAGGCAACGGCGCCCGAGGCGGGCGAGCTCGAGGGGCTCGTGCTCCTCGACCTGCCCGACTTCGACTCGGTCGAGGCGGCCCATCGGGTCGAGGCGGAGCGGATCGTCGAGCTCGCGGACCTCGTCCTCTGGGTCGTCGAGCCGCAGAAGTACGCGGATGCGACGCTGCACGAGCGCTACCTGCGCCCGCTCGCCTCGCACGCCGACGCGATGGCGCTCGTCCTCAACCAGGCCGACCTACTCTCGCCGGTGGACGTCGGTGCCTGGCGCAAGGATGCTGAGCGGCTGCTCGAGGAGGACGGGCTGCGGGCGATTCCGATCGCGATCGTCTCCGCGCGTACCGGCGAGGGCCTGCCGGAGCTGAGGCGCCTGCTGCGTGAGCGCGTCGAGGCGCGGGATGCGGCGGTCGCCAGACTAACCGCTGATGTCGAGGCGGCTGCCGAGGCGCTCGGCGCCTCGTGCGAAGGCCGCGCCGTCGGCGTCAAGCTCGAGGAGCGTGGGCGGCTGCTCGCGGCGCTCGAGGATGCGGCGGGGGTTCCGACCGTCGTTCGCGCGGTTGCCGATGCGCACCGGCGGCGCGGCGCGCTCGCGTGCGGCTGGCCGTTCGTCCGCTGGGTCCGTCGTCTGCGTCCCGATCCACTGCGGAGGCTTCGGCTTCCCGAGACGCCGCAACCGGCGATCAGGACGTCACTGCCGCCGCCGACCGAGGTGCAGCGTGCGCAGGTGGCCACCGCGGCGCGGGCCCTCGCCGATCGCGCGGCGGAGGGGCTTCCGTCGCCGTGGCCGCGGCTTGCGCGCACCGCAGCGCTCGCCGAGGACGAGCGGCTCCCAGACCGGCTGGACAGGGCCGTCGCGGCGGCCGAGCTGCATGTCTCGCGGCCTCGCTGGTGGAGCGTCGCGGCCCTGCTGCAGCGGCTGCTCGCCTGGGCCTCGGTCGCCGGCGCGCTGTGGCTCCTGGCGCTCGCCGTCCTCGGCTACCTGCGCGTCGACGAGGTGGTGCCGCTCCCCGAGGTCTACGGGATTCCGGTTCCGACCTGGCTCCTGCTCGGCGGCGCCGTTGCCGGGATTGCGGTCGCCTTCCTGGCTCGGCTCGTCAACGGCGCCGGAGCGAGCCGCCGCGCCCGCGCCGCGGGCCGCTCGCTGAGAGCCGGGGTCGAGAGCGTTGCGGACGAGCTCGTCATCGCTCCGATCGAGCGCGAGCTCGACGTGCACGCGCGACTCTGCGCTGCGCTCGAGACAGCGCGCGGCAAGCGCCGCCGAGGCCGCTGAGCCACGAGCGCCAACGCGTCAGGTCCCGCTGACAGGGACTGTCCCTGTCAGCGCAGGCTGACGCCCTACCGGTTTGGCGTTCGCCGGCCGGGAGAGAGACCGTCCGTGTTCCGGCTCCGCAACGTGATCCTGCTCTGGCTCGGGCGGCGGCTCTGGGGCGTGGGCAGGAGCGCTTATCGCCGCCGACAAGCGCGTCGTCGCTGATCAGACGAGCCGGATCACTCGACCGCAGATCTACTCGAACCGCCGACTTACTGGACCGCCGATCTACTCGACCGTCGATCTACTCGACCGTCGATCTACTCGACCGCCGATCTACTCGACCGCCGATCTACTCGACCGCCGACCTACTCGACCCGGGCCGCAGCCAGCTCCCTCCACGTCGGCCCGACCCTCCCGAGCGCGACCTTGGTCGTATTGCCGGACGAATCCCGGCCGCTGAGCGTCGCGTGCCACGGCCGGCGCAACTCGAGCCGGTGCGAGCCGGCGAGCCGGCTCCGCGACAGCCGGACGACGCGGGTAGCCCCGCCGCGTCGAAGCTCGAGTTCCAACGTCAGCCACGGTGTCTCGCGGTCGCGGGCGCGCCAGAAGAGCCGTCGCTCGGCCACCTCGGCGCGGAGCTCGGGCGGGGTGCTGTCGCGAGCGACGACGACGGGATCGAGTCGAGCCTCTGTCCGGTTCCCGACCCGATCGACGGCGGTCAGCGCAACGGGGTAACGCCCGGGCCGGCGCTCGCCCGGCTCCCAGAGCAGCGTGCGGAGGCCCGGGCCGAGCTGACGCGAGAGCGACTCGCCCGCGACTGTGACCTCGACGTGAGCCGGCTTCGAGAGCCAGAAACGGATGGCGGCAGCGTCCCGGAACCCGTCACGGGGTAGCGGCAGCGCCGGCGCCCGCGCCGCGAGACCGCGGATCGCAGGAGGTCGGCGCCAGTCGTCGCGGAACTCCGCAGCCTGCCCTGCCCACCGCCGGTTGCCCGTCGTTCGCGCCAGCTTCCAGAGCAGCGAGGTCACGTACTGGTGGTAGGAGAGGGGCGCCTCGCTGCCGCCGAGCGCGTAGCGCGACCAGTAGCCCGTGTCGAAGGCCGGGAGCGCGCGCAGAGCAGCGCGTCGCAGGCTGGTCGCGAGCAGCGCCGCGTCCGCGTCGTCGGCCAGCCGGGCATAGTCGGAGAGGGAGAGCGCCGCCTGGAGCTGCGCGTTCAGGACGGCGATGTCGCTGAAGGCGTAGAGGCGGATCCACGTCCCGGTCGGGCGCTCGTTGACGAGCCGGCCCGGAATCGCCGAGAAGGCGAGGCGCGCCTCGGGCACGAGCCCCGCGCGGGCGAGCGCCTGGGCGGCGACCGCCTGCGCCATGCCGGACGTCCAGGGAGGCTCGCCGCCCGCAGCGCGGAAGCCGTATTCCCACGTCAGCTCGCGCCCGCTCCCATGGGCGCGAGCGAGGAGCGCGTAGGCGAGCGAGGTGGCCTCGCGTTGCCGCCCGGCGGTCACGTAGGCGTTGAGCTGCCCGAAGCTGGCGAGTGGGTGGAAGCGGAGTCCGCGACCGTGGACCGAGCGGTAGACGACTCCCAGGCCGTCGCTGACGTCGTGGCCGGCTGCGGGCAGACGGTCGTGGACCAGGTGCTTCGCGTTCAGCTCGAGCGTCGTGAAGAGCGTGAGCGCCCGTTGGGCGTCATAGGCCGAAGCCTGGGCGGCCACGTCGCGGAGAACGCCGGCGAGCGCATCCCGCCGATCGGAGGGGAGACGCTCGAGCACACGTACCGCCAGGCGCACCCGCTGTCGGTGCTCGTGCGCGTCGAGCGGCGAGAGCCGCTGCGCGGAAACAGCGCGGTTCAGCCCGCGCAGCGCGACGCCCGCGTCGCCCCCCACTGCCCGCGCGTCCGACGCCGTGCCGAGCACCGCGGACACGAGCAGGATCCCGATCGCGATTCGCCTCACTCTCTCTTTCTAGCGCGCTTTTCTCACCGGTGCACCCCTCGTTCGCCAAGTCCGCCACATCGGGGTGCCAGGTTTTGTCGAACTCGAGAAAGGAGAGTCGCTGTCCACGGACTGCCGCTCAGTGTCCGAGGCGATTACAAGGGGGACCCCTCAGATGTTCGATCATTCGACGCTCGACGAGCGACGAGCCGCGGACTGTGGCGGAACGGACGATTCGAGTCAGACGGCCGACGAGGCGCCGCAGACACGGCGGGTCGTGCTCGGCCGAGCGGCGCTCGGACTTGCGGCAGTGGGTGGGGCCGCAAGCCTCGCGGGACGCGCGACAGCGGCGCCGTCCCAGGACACCGCCGCTCAGGTCCTGAATTTCATCGTCACCCAGGAGCAGTTTGGCGTCACCTTCCTGACGAACGCCGTCATGCGTGCGCCGGGCACTCCTTCGGAGGCGTTCCTGCCGATCCTGAAGGCCGCCAACACGACCGAGTTCGATCACGTCCGGGG
>JBPCJB010000038.1:0-7116 GCA_051005735.1 Gaiellaceae bacterium
ACGAGTCCGCGGATCCCGCTCGACGTCTCCTCGGCGCACGCGGGTGCCGGGAGCACCAGGGCGGCGAAGAGCAGCGAGACCAGCGCGCGCACACCCGCATGATCGCCGATCGTCACGAAGTTGGCTCACTTCCGTGACACAGCCGTGACAGTTCTCCAGCGAAGCTCGGTTCATGCCCTCCCTGCCCGTCACGCGAAGCCATGCCCTCGCGCTCGCGGTCGGGTTGCTCGCGCTGCTCGCCGTGGCCGGTCGAACGCTGGCGGGAGCTGGATCGTCGCCTGCCGAGCCAGCCCGAGCGCTCGTCGCCACTCGACCGCCGGCTGCCGTCTCTCGGCTCGTCGTCCACGTCACCGGCGCGGTCGCCTAGCCCGGGCTCTACCGGTTGCAGGAGGGCAGCAGAGTCGCCGACGCCGTCGCCCGTGCGGGCGGAGCGACGACGTCGGCTGACACCGCGGCCGTGAACCTCGCCGCACCGCTCGCCGACGGGATGCAGGTCCTGATACCGAGTCGGGTCGCCGGTGTGGCGGGGACGGCGGCGGCGGGTACGGCGGCCGCGCCCGCAGGTCGGGTGAGCCTGAACGCGGCGAGCGTCGACGAGCTCGACGAGCTGCCCGGGGTAGGGCCCGTCACCGCGCAGAAGATCGTCGATTATCGCGCCGCTCACGGAGGATTCGGATCGGTGGACGACCTCGACGCGATCCCCGGCATCGGGCCGGTGCGGATCGACCAGCTCCGCGATCTGGTCGGGCCGTGATCGAGCGCACCTGGCCGACGCTGCTCGTCGTCGCAGCCTGCCTTGGACTTGTGCTCGCGAATGCGTTGCCGCTCTCCGATGCAGTCCTCGTCACGGCTCTGCTGGTGCTGGCGGGAGCCGTCGCAGTGCCGCACGTTCGCCTGCCCGCGCTGGCCCTGACCGTCGCGGTGGCCGGCTGGGGGTGGGGAAGCCTTCGGCTCGACGTCCTCGACCGAAGCGTGCTCGGCTCGCACGTCGGTCGCGCCGGCAGCGCTGAAGTCGTCGTGACCGGTCCCGCTCGGCGGGGCACATTCGCGCTGCGAGTGCCGGCCGAAGCACGCCGCTTCGTCGACGCACACATCGACGAGCCGGTGCTGCTCGAACTCCCTCTGGGCCGCTCGCCGCCCCAGGGCGCCATCCTCGCTCTGCGTGCGACCGTCGTTGCGCCGCGTTCGGCAGAGAACGGCTTCGACGAGCGTGGCTGGCTAGCGCGTCGCGGCGTGCACGTGATCTTGCGCGGACGAGACTGGCGCGTCGTCGGCCGCCGCGGTGGGATCGGAGGGCTGTCGGATCGGCTGCGTGGACACCTGGCAAGCTCGATTGCGCCCGGACTCGAAGGCGAACGCCGGGCGGTACTTGCCGGAATCGTGCTGGGGGAAGACGAAGGCCTCTCTGAGGGGCTTCAGGAGAGCTTCAAGGGCGCCGGGCTCTATCACCTCCTGGCCGTCTCCGGTCAAAACGTCGCCTTTCTGGCTGGCGCCGTGCTCATGCTTGCGTCGCTCCTCGGGATCTCGCGGCTTCCCGCCGAGGCAGCGGCCATCGGAGCGATCGTCGCCTACGTGCTCGCGGTCGGCTGGCAACCCTCGGTCGTCCGGGCAGGAGTCGCGGGCATCCTCGCCTCGCTCGCGTGGCTCGTCTCGCGCCCACGCGACCGGTGGCACTTCCTCGCGCTCGGAGCCGCGGTCCTGCTCGCCTGGACGCCCGCCACGGTCTTCGAGCCGGGATTCCAGCTCTCGTTCGCCGCAGTCGCCGCGATCTTCCTGCTCGTGCCGCGGCTCATGTCGACCCTGGAGGGCTATCCGCTCCCGCGCTGGCTCCGGAACGCGCTCGCGATCTCGATCGCCTGCGGCCTAGCGACCGCGCCGATCCTCTGGCTCCAGTTCGGCGCCGTTCAGGTGTACTCGCTGCTCGCGAACGCGCTCGTCACGCTCGCGATCGGGCCTCTGCTCGGGATCGCTCTCCTCGGCACCTTGCTCGCCCCGGTTCTGCCTTCCGCCGCGCTCGCCCTCGCCTGGTTGAACGGTTGCCTCGCCGCATACATCGCGGCGTGCGCCCGCGGCGTGGGCAAGCTGCCGCTGGCGCAGACGAGCTCGGGCCTCGCGGTCGCGGCCCTGCTCCTGGTTCCGGCGGGCGTCTTCCTCCTGCGACGGCTCCCACCCTGGCGCCGGCCGCCCGTGCTGCTGTGGATCGCGGTCGGCCTGCCGGCACTCCTCCTCTGGCAGCTCTGGCCGTCCGCCCCGCTCCCACCTCCGGAAGGGCTGCGGATCACCGTCCTCGACGTCGGCCAGGGCGACTCGATCCTCGTCGAGGTGCCGGAGGGAGCGATTCTCGTCGACCAAGGGCCACCGGAGGCGAGGGTCGATCGGCAACTCCGCGAGCTCGGGGTCCGGCGGCTCGCGGCGCTCGTCTTGACGGACGGCCAACGCGATCACACGGGCGGGGCCGAGCAGATCCTGCGCCGTGTGGCGGTGGAGCGTGTGCTCGATCCGAGAATCGCGAGCCAGAGCCCGTACCGGAGCCGCGCCCTCGCCGTCGCCTCCGAGCGGCAGATCCCAGTCATGGAGGCTCGCGCCGGCGCATCCTGGGGGCTCGGTGGCCTCCGCATTCGCGTGCTCTGGCCGGACGGCCCGGGCCTGCCGAGCGACGACCCCAACCGGCGGACCGTCGTGCTCCTGGCGAGCTACGGCCAGGTCGACGCGCTCCTCAGCGCGGACGCCGAGACCGACGTCACGGCACGGCTCCTCGGGCGGCAGGTCGAGATCCTCAAGGTCGCCCATCACGGCTCCGAGGATCCGGGGCTCGAGGCGGAGCTGACCGAGCTTCGCCCGGCGATCGCGGTCATCTCCAGCGGGCGTGACAATCCCTACGGGCACCCACGTCCCGAGACGATCGCGGCGCTCGCAACCGTCCCCGGCTTGCGCCTGCGCCGCACGGATCGAGACGGGCGAGTCGTGGTCGAGTCCGACGGCAGGCACGTCTGGGTCTCGTCGGATCGTTAGCCTTGTTCGATGTCCGATCCCGCCGAGCTCGAGCCCGTCTATCTGCTTACCGGCAGCGATCGGCCGAAGATCGAGGTGGCCCTGCAGCGGCTGCGCCGCCACTTCTTGCCCGAGGCGATCGAGCTGACGACGGCGCAGGAGCTGCCCGGGGCCGAAGTGGCCGCGATCTGCAACGCAGGCAGCCTCTTCGGGGATGCGCGCCTCGTCGTCGTCGAGCACGTCGACGGCGCCCGCAGCACCGACGGCCGACTCACGAGGGGATGGAAGGTCGCGGATACGAAGGCAGTCGAGGATTACCTCGCCTCGCCGGCGCCGTCCACGACGCTCGCGCTCGTCGCAGAGGAGCTGAAGAAGGATGCGGCGCTCTACAAGGCTTGCGCGAAGGCGGGAGCGGTCCTCGACTTCGCCGTCGCCAAGAAGAGCCTCGTGGGCTGGGTCTCGCAGCAGTTCGCCGCGCGAGGCGCACGAATCGAGCCGGAAGCCTCGGCGGCGCTCATCCAGCTCGTCGGCGAGGATCTCCGGCAGCTCTCGAGCGAGGTCGACAAGCTCGCGACGTGGGCGGGAGGCGAGCCGATCGGCGAGCGGGAGGTCGAGGCGCTCGTCCCCGCTCTCGCCGAGACCTCGGATTACAAGCTGGTCGACGTCTGGAGCCGGAAGGACACTGCGGCGCTCCTCGGCTTGAGCGAGGAGCTCTTCGATCGTGACCCCAAGGCGAGCCGGGAGGTCGGCGCCCGTCTCTCAGCGCGCTTCGGCGGCCAGGTGCTCGCGGTCGCACGCGCGAAGCGACTGAAGGAGGCTGGGGTAGGAGTCGTCGCCGCGCAAAAGCCCCTCGGCCTCAGATACGACTGGCAAGCTCGGCGGGCGTACGCTCAGGCGGAGGCGTTCTCGCAGACGGAGCTCGACGATGCGGTCGTGAGGCTGGCCGAGCTCGATCTCGCGCTGAAGGGCAAGAGCCGGATCCCGCCCGACCTCGAGCTGCAGCGCGCGCTCGTCGACCTCGGCCGAGGCTAGCTCGACTACTAGGACTTGGCGAGACGGGCCGCGCGGGCCTTCTTGCGCGCAGCCGTGTTCTTATGCAGCGCCCCGCGGGAAGCCGCCTTGTCGATCGTGCGCACGAGCTGGAGGTGCTCGCTCTCGATCGTCTCGGCGTCGCCGTCCGCAGCAGCAGCCTCGAGCCGCCGCGTCAGCGTCTTCACGGTCGAGCGGAAGCGAAGGTTCTCGTCATGCTCGCGCTCGCCGATCCGGACTCGCTTGATCTGTTGCTGGATGTTCGGCATGTCAGAGAAAGGCCCGCACTCGGCGGGCGCCGCGGATCCTAGCAGAGCCCGACTCGAGCAGAGGCCGGGCGTCCGACCCGTTCCTATACTCGCCCCGTGGAGGAGCGAGCCAACGTCCGCAGGCTCGCACTCTCGACGGCGATCTTCTCCGCCGCCACCGGGCTCTCGAGGGTCCTCGGACTCGTCCGCGAGATCGTCGCCGCGAACTACTTCGGCGCCCGGGGTCCGATCAACGCCTTCACGATCGCCTTCCAGATCCCGAACCTGATCCGCGCCCTCGTCGCCGACGCCGCGCTCTCCTCGGCGTTCGTCCCGGTCTTCAGCGAGCTGCTCGAGAAGGGAGAGAAGGCAAGAGCCTGGCGCGTCGCCTCGACGGTTTTTTGGCTCTTCCTCCTGATCGTCGGCGGCCTAACCGCGCTCTTCATCCTCGCCGCGCCGATTCTGATGCCGCCGCTCACGGACGCCTACGACGACCTGACGGTGACGCTCTCGCAGATCCTCTTCCCGATCGTCGTCCTGCTCGGACTCTTCGGGATCGTGACCGGGATCCTGAATAGCTACGAGGAGTTCTCGATTCCGGCGCTGACACCCGTCTTCTGGAACCTCGCGATCATCGCCGGCCTCGCGATCGGGGTGCCGCGCGCCGACTCCGACAGCGGCAAGCTCTATGTTTACGCGGGCTCGATCGTCGTCGGCACGCTGATTCAGCTGCTGCTGCCGCTGCCGTGGCTGCGCGGCCTCGACGGTCGCCTCCGGCTCGCGCTCGACCTGCACGATCCGGCGGTGAAGCAGGTCTTCAAGCTGATGATCCCCGTCATGCTCGGGCTCGGCCTGATCAACGTAAACGCGGTGATCGGCACGGTGTTCGCCTCGAAGCTGATCGACCCGACGATCTCGCCGAACGCGATCGACAAGGCTTTCCGGATCTACATGCTCCCGCAGGGGATGTTCTCGGTCGCCGTCGCGACGGTGCTCTTTCCCTCGCTCGCCCGCTTTGCCACGCGGGGCGATCTGGCCGGCTTCCGCGACACGGTCTCCCGTGGTCTCCGGCAGATCAACTTCCTCCTGCTCCCGGCCAGCGTGATCTCCGCGGTTCTCGCGCTGCCGATCGTGCGCCTACTCTACGAACGCGGCGCCTTCGAGCCCGAGGAGACTCGTGTCGTCGCGGGCGCCCTCGCGGCGTTCTCGGTTGGCCTGGCCTTCAACGGGATGATGCTGATGCTGAACCGCGGCTTCTTCAGCCTCCAGGCGCCGTGGGTTCCGACGCTCGTCGCGCTCGCGAACGTCGTCCTGAATACGGCGCTGTACGTCGTCTTCTACCGCGTCGGCACTTGGGGGATCCCACTCGCGATCTCGATCGCGAACATCGCCGCCGTCCTGCTCCTCTTCGTGCTGCTGCGCCGGCGAATCGGCCGGATCGACCTCGCCACCACGGTTCGCTCGTTCGGGCTCGCGGCGATCGCCTCCGCTGCGCTGGCTGCGGTCGCGTTCGGGATCTGGTGGGGTCTCGACGAGCTCCTCGGCCGCTCGTTTCTCGGCCAGCTCGGCTCGCTCGGGACCGCGCTCGTCGTCGGCGGGATCGTCCACCTGCTTGCCGCGCGGGCGCTCGGGATCCGCGAGATGCAGGCGCTAGACTCGCTTCGAGGCCGCTTCCGCAAGGGCTGACGAGCCATGGACCAAGCCCACATCCGTAACTTCTCGATCATCGCCCACATCGACCATGGGAAGTCGACGCTGGCCGATCGGATCCTCCAGCTCACCGACACCGTCGCGGCTCGCGACATGAAGGAGCAGCTCCTCGACTCGATGGAGCTCGAGCGCGAGCGCGGGATCACGATCAAGGCCCAGGCCGTCCGCGTGCTTTGGAAGGGTCACCAGCTCAATCTCATCGACACGCCCGGCCACGTGGACTTCACGTACGAGGTCTCACGCTCGCTTCAGGCCTGCGAGGGCGCTCTGCTCGTGGTCGACGCGGCGCAGGGAATCGAGGCCCAGACGCTCGCGAACGCCTACCTCGCGATCGAGAACGAGCTCGAGATCGTCCCGCTCGTGAACAAGATCGACCTGCCGCAGGCCGATCCGGACGGCGCCGCGGCCGAGGTCGCCGACCTGATCGGCGACGACGCCGACAACGTGCTCCGGATCTCGGCGAAGACGGGTCAAGGCGTCGAGGACGTGCTCGACGCGATCGTCGAGCGGATCCCGGCGCCGGTAGGCGACCCGCTCGCGCCCGCCCGCGC
Organism: Gaiellaceae bacterium; assembly: GCA_051005735.1. Lineage (GTDB taxonomy): Bacteria > Actinomycetota > Thermoleophilia > Gaiellales > Gaiellaceae > Gaiellasilicea. The sequence goes on from JBPCJB010000038.1 coordinate 6,530, forward strand.
GCTCATCTTCGACTCCTCCTACGACCAGTACCGCGGCGTGATCGCGTTCGTCCGCGTCGTGGACGGCCGCTTCGAGACCCGTGACGCCGTGCGTGCGATGGCGCAAGGAACCCGCTTCGAGGCCGAGGAGCTCGGCTTCCTCTCGCCCCAGCGCAGCCCGGTGAAGGCGCTCGAGGCCGGCGAGGTCGGCTACGTCGTCACCGGTCTGAAGGACGTCTCGAAGCTCGCGGTCGGCGACACGCTGACGGTCGAGAAGCGCGCCGCCACCGCGCCGCTGCCGGGCTACAAGGAAGTGAAGCCGATGGTCTTCGCCGGCCTCTTCCCGACCGACTCGGACGAGTACCCGGAGCTGCGCGACGCGCTCGAGCGGCTGAAGCTGAACGACGGCGCCCTCTTCTACGAGCCGGAGACCTCGCAGGCGCTCGGCTTCGGCTTCCGCTGCGGCTTCCTCGGCCTTCTCCACATGGAGATCGTGCGCGAGCGGCTCGAGCGCGAGTTCGATCTCGACCTGCTCGTGACCGCCCCGAACGTCGCCTATCGCGTCCAGCCGCGGCCGGACGCGGAGTGGGTCGAGGTGCACAACCCGG
>JBPCJB010000039.1:0-5202 GCA_051005735.1 Gaiellaceae bacterium
CGAGGTTGCGGCCGAGCTTGCCGGCGTCGGCGACGGGGTGCTGGATGCTCTGCGCGGGCGGCTGCATTGCACCCTGCGCCTGCGCGGCAATCAGCTCACGATCGAGGGCGGTGACGAGCAGGTCGCCGCGGCGCGCGCGGTGGTGGACGAGCTGGTCGAGCTCGTCGAGGGCGGCCACGAGATCGGCCCCGACACCGTCGGGGCGGTCGTGTCCGCGCTCGATCAGGCCGAGGACATCCGTCACGTCTTCGACGACGTCGTCTGGCGGCACCGCGGCAAGAAGATCGCCCCGAAGACGTTGACCCAGAAGCGCTACGTCGACTCGATCCGCAACTCGACGGTGACCTTCGGGATCGGCCCGGCGGGCACCGGCAAGACCTACTTGGCGATGGCGCTCGCGGTCGCGGCGCTCTCCGAGCGGCAGGTCGGCCGGATCATCCTCACGCGCCCCGCGGTCGAGGCCGGCGAGCGGCTCGGCTTCCTCCCGGGCGACATGCTCGCGAAGGTCGACCCGTATCTCCGGCCACTCTTCGACGCCCTCTACGACATGATGGATCCCGAGAAGCTCACGGCCTTCATGGAGCGCGGCACGATCGAGGTCGCGCCGCTTGCCTTCATGCGCGGCCGCACGCTGAACGACTCGTTCATCATTCTCGACGAGGCCCAGAACACGAGCCCCGAGCAGATGCAGATGTTCCTGACCCGGCTCGGCTTCGGCTCCAGGGTCGTGATCACGGGCGACGTGACTCAGATCGACCTCCCCCGCGAGCAGGCCTCGGGGCTGATCCAGGTCCGCCAGATCCTCGGCTCGATCGACGGGATCGGCTTCGTCGAGTTCACGCACGAGGACGTCGTCCGCCACAAGCTCGTGCAGCGGATCGTCGAGGCTTACAAGCAGCACGCGGAGGAGACCGGCCTCGAGCGCACGAGATGAGCGTCGAGATCGAGGTTGAGAACCGGAGCGGGGTGGAGGTGGACGAGAGCGACGCCGTCGCGCTCGCCCGGCAGGTGCTCGCAGCGGAGGGCGTCCAGGACGGCGAGCTCGGGCTCGCGTTCGTCGGGCCTGACGAGAGCCGCGCGCTGAAGGCGCAGCACCTGAGGATCGACGAGGCGACCGACGTGCTCTCGTTCCCGCTCGACGGGCGCGACGAGGTGCCCGCTGGGGTGCCTCGTGCCCTCGGCGATCTCGTGCTCTGCCCGCAGGTCGTCGGGGAGGCGTGGCGCGAGCCGCTCGTCCACGGGCTCCTCCACCTCCTCGGCCACGAGCACGGCCCCGAGATGGACGCGCGAGAGGCGGTGCACCGGTGAGCACGCCTCGGCGCGCGCCCTCGATCGTCGAGAGCTTCAACTACGCCTTCCAGGGGATCATCCACGTCCTTCGCACCCAGCGGAACATGCGGATCCACTTCGCCATCGCCTTCCTCGTGCTGATCGCCGCGCTTCTGTCCGGGGTGGACAAGCTCGAGTTGATCGCGCTCCTCCTCGCAATCGCGTTCGTCCTGATCGCGGAGATGATCAACACGGCCGTCGAGGCGGCCGTCGATGTGGCGACGACCTCGTTCGACCCGATGGCGAAGCTCGCCAAGGACATCGCGGCGGGCTCGGTGCTGATCGCGACCGCCGTCGCCGTCGCCGTCGGCTACCTCGTCTTCTCTGGCCAGGTCTCCGACCGCAGCTCGCGCTTGCTCGACCAGCTCTCGAACGCCCCGGCCTCGCTGACCCTCGTCGCGCTCGTCCTGACGACGATCCTCGTGATCGGGACGAAGGCGCTGACCGGGCGCGGAACACCCTTGCGCGGCGGCCTCCCCTCGGGCCATGCCGCCGTCGCGTTCGCCGGCTGGATGGCTGCGACGCTGATCCTAGACGACACTCAGCACCGTTTCGCGATCTCCTCGCTGACCTTCCTGATGGCGCTGCTCGTGGCCCAGACGCGGATCGAATCCGGAGTTCACTCCTCGGTCGAGGTGCTTTACGGCGGGGTTCTCGGCGCGCTCGTCTCCCTCGCCGTCTTCCAGCTGACGCCGTGACGGACGTCGAGCTTCTTGCCCGCGCCGACTCGATCGCCGAGCAGGCCTACGCGCCCTACTCGACCTTCCACGTCGGCGTCGCCGTGCTGACGCGTGACGGCAAGGTGATCGAGGGCGTGAACGTCGAGAGCGGCGCCTATCCGCTCGGAGTCTGTGCCGAGAAGAATGCGATCTCGACCGCGATCACGCAGGGCTACCGTCCCGGCGACTTCGAGGCGATCGCGATCAACGCCTCGCCGTGCGGCGGTTGCCGCCAGTGGCTCGCCGAGATGGGATTCGAGCGGGTGACCTTCCGGAACCGCGGCGAGGTCGTGACGATGACGCCCGCAGAGCTTCTCCCGGAGTCGTTCGAGCTTGCGGACTGAGCGAATCCGGCAACCCTCTGAGCATGATCCTCGTCGGAATCCGCGACGAATGACCACATGAAGTCGGGCTTCGTCGCCGTCGCGGGTCGCCCGAACGTGGGCAAGTCGACGCTCGTGAACGCGCTCGTCGGCGAGAAGATCGCGATCACCTCCCGGGTGCCGAACACGACGCGGCGACGGATCTACGGGGTCGCGAACGGCGAGGACTACCAGCTCGTGCTCGTCGACCTGCCCGGCTTCCAGAAGCCCATGGACAAGCTGACGGAGCGAATGCAAGCGACCGTGGACACGTCCTTCGAGGACATCGACATCGTACTCTTCGTCCTCTCCGCGCGCGACCGGATCGGAGGCGGCGACCGGTTCATCGCCCGCCGTGTCTATGCGCTCGGGATCCCGGTGATCGTCGCGCTGAACAAGGTCGACAACCTGAAGCCGAGCCACATCGTGACCGGGATGAAGTCCGCAGCGGCGCTCGGAGACTTCCACGCGCTCCATCCGGTGAGCGCGGTCACGAAGGATGGGGTCGACGAGCTGCGCGCCGACCTTCTCCATCTGCTGCCCGCGGGCCAGCCGTTCTTCGAGCGCGAGTCGGCCACCGATCAGACCGATACCGAGCGGATCCTCGAGCTGATCCGCGAGAAGGCGCTGCAGCTCACGCGTGACGAGGTGCCGCACTCGATCTCGGTCGAGCTCGACGAGCTCGACCAGAAGCTGCTGCGCGCGTTCGTCCTCGTCGAGACGGAGTCGCAGAAGCAGATCCTCGTCGGCAAGAAGGGCGCGGTGATCCGCGAGATCGGCGTGCGGGCCCGGCCGGAGATCGAGCGGCTGCTCGGGAAGAAGATCTTCCTCGAGCTCGTCGTCAAGGTGCGCCCGCGCTGGCGCCGCGAGGACGCGCAGCTCGATCGGTTGGGTCTCTGACTACTCGGTGTCGAAGCTCTCGTAGGCGAGCTCGAGGGTCTCGATCACGATCTCGTTGCCGAGTCCGTCCAGCCGGCTGAAGGCGAAGCGCGCCGGCCACGCGTCCCGGAGTAACCAGCGCTGAACCGGCTGGCGCGCCTCGTCGAGGAGCACGATCGCCACGTTGCGCCGTTGGAGCGTGCCGTTCCGCGTTGCCTTGAACCAGTCCCAGAGATCGGTGCGGCCGCTGAGCCCCCGCTTGAGGACGACGTTCGCGTAGCTGACGCGGCCGGGCAGCTTGCGGGCGCCTGAGCTCAGATCGCTGCCGTCGCGATACTCGATCGCCTCGATCGTCGCCTCGGGGAGGTCGACCTCGCTGAAGGCGCCGACCTCGACTCCGTCGATCTCGACGACGAAGTTGAAGTTCGCGTACGAGTTTTCACGCTGGGTCGGCACGGGTGGGAACCTCCCTGTCGATGTAGGCGAGATCGCGGTAGATCTCGAGGTCGTGGGTCACGTTGCTCTTGCGCTGCTCGCCGGCGCCGGTTCTCCAGGCGATCGTGGCCTCCAGGATCGTCGGCTCGTCCCGCGCGAAGTAGGCTGCGCTGCGGTCGAGGAAGACCTCGATCGATTTGCGCGGGGCGAGGAACTCGAGCCGCTCGAACAGCGCGAGGCGGTGCAGCTTGCGCGTCCCGCCGAGCCCGGTGAAAGCGCGCTTGAAGCGGATCCGAACCTCGAGCGCCGGCCGGTCGCCGATGTTCGCTACCGCGAGGAAGAGCAGCCCGCGGTCGAAGATGACGTCAAGGATCACCTCAGACTCGCAGCCGCAGTCGCTGCGCTCGTCGGGCACGGCCTCATCATCCCCCGGCCGCCGCGGTCGCACAACCCCTCCTAGACGTCGCCCTTGAACGTGTCGCAGGCGGAGGGGTCGCCCTTCGCGAAGCCCTTCTGGAACCAGGCCATCCGCTGCTCGGAGGAGCCGTGCGTCCAGCTCTCCGGGTTGACGCCGCGGCCCGACTTCTGCTGGATTCGGTCGTCGCCGACGGCCGCCGCTGCGTTCAGGCCCTCCTCGACGTCACCCGGCTCGAGCAGCCCCTCCTGGTTCGCGGAGTGGCCCCAGACGCCCGCGAGGCAATCGGCCTGGAGCTCGAGCTTGATCGAGAGCTCGTTTGCCCGCTCGGGGTCCTCCTGTTGCTGCTGGCGGACGTCGGCGCTGACGCCGAGCACGTTCTGGACATGGTGCCCGAACTCGTGCGCGATCACGTAGGCCTGGGCGAAGTCGCCGCGTGCGCCGAAGCGGGTCTGGAGCTCGCGGAAGAAGCCGAGGTCGATGTAGACGTGCTTGTCGGCCGGGCAGTAGAAGGGGCCGACCTCCGAGGAGGCGCCGCCGCAGCCGGTCTGGATCCCGCTCGTGAAAAGGCGAAGCGTCGTAGGCTCATAGGTCTGGTTCGCCTGGGCGAAGATCCGCTTCCAGGTGTCCTGCACGTCGGCGACGACGAACTGGACGAACTGCGCCTCGTCGTCGCTCGCGGGCGGCTCGCCGCCACCGCCCCCGCCGCCGGTGCCCGGCCCGGCCGGCGCCGCCGGCAGATCGATCGGGAAGCCGCTGCTGCCTCCGCCGCCACCGGGGAGGCCGCCCGAGAGAAAGAGGACGAGGAGCGTGATGATCAGGCCGAGCCCGCCGCCGGCTTTCCCGATCGGAAGTCCGCCGAGCCCGCCGCGGCCCCCGGCCCCCCGGAAGTCCTCGACCTGTCCCGCGCCTGTGCCCCTGCGCCACTTCATCGCCGGACATCCTGCCCTGGCGGGCCGGACGCTACTCCTCGCCGTTCTGTCGCCTGTGGAGAAAGAGATGCAGAGTTGTCACGCGTCGGACGGGGTCACTTCCGGCCATGTCTGGGGGCTGGCCCCGGTCG
>JBPCJB010000040.1:0-10511 GCA_051005735.1 Gaiellaceae bacterium
TCGCCGGCGGGATCGTGTCCCTCGGCGTCCGCGCGCTGGTGCGGCGGCGTCACGGTGCCGAGGAGCTCCACCCGGCCAAGCTCGCCGGCTAACGCAGAGATCGCAACGCGGCACCAAGCGACTGCCGCGTCGTCAGCACGCCCTCGAAGAGATCGCCCTCGCGGGCGACCCGCTCCAGCACGGCGTCCATCGCGAACGCCGCTGGATCGAGCGATACGTTCAGCTCCTCCCGGCGCAGCGGCGTCGAGACGGGCGCGCCCGGCTTCGGCCGCACCGAGTAGACCGAGGCGATCGTCTTCCCCTCCCCGTTCTGGTTCGAGTCGATCAGGACGCCCCTGCGCTTCGCCTTCGTCCACTCGGTCGTCGCCAGCCGCGGGTGCGCGCGGGCGATCGCGCCGGCGACGATCTCCGAGAACTCGCGCGTCTGGTCGAACGTCTGCCGACGGTCGATGGGGACGAGGACGTGGATTCCCTCCGAGCCGCTCGTCTTGGGGAAGGAGACGAGTCCGACGAGGTCGAGAACCTCCTTGACGAGGAGCGCCACCTCGACCGCCTCCACGAAGCCGACGTCGGGTGAGGGATCGAGGTCGAAGAGCACGAAGTCGGGCCGCGAGGGCTTGTCCACGCGTGAATACCACGTGTTCATATCGATACAGCCCATGTTGACCATCCAGAGCAGCGCCAGCTCGTCGTTCACGAGCGCGAAGTCGATCTCTCGTCGCGTGCGTGGCGACTCGCGCGTGGACACCTCGAAGCGCCGCGTCGGGATCCAGTCCGGCATGTGCTTCGGCGCATCCTTCTGGAAGAAGAACTTGCCGTTCCAGCCGTCGGGATAGCGCTTCATCGTGAACGGCCGCTCGCGCAGATGCGGGACGAGAACCGGTGCGACGTCGCGATAGTAGGAGAGCAGATCGCCCTTCGTGATTCCCTCCTCGGGCCAGAACTGCTTGTCGAGGTTCGAGAGCTTGAGCACCCGCTTTCCGCGCCGCACCTCAGGCCCGATCGCCTCCCGCTCGCGACGCACCTCCTCCGGCCGCTTGTCCTCGCGCAGGCCCTGGTACGACGGCGCGCGCAACCGCCCGTCGTGCGTCCACTCGGCGAACTCGACCTCGCAGACGAGCTCGGGCTCGACCCAGACGATGTCGGCCTTCCGGACCTTCGCGAGCTTCGGCGCCTCCTCGAAAGGCGTGGTCGGGCGCTCGAGCGGCCGCAACAGCGCCTGCAGCTTCTCGATCTCGCTATCGTCGAAGCCCGTCCCGACGTTCCCCGCGTAGCGGAGCCCGCCCTCCTCTCTCACCGCCAGGAGCAGCGAGCCGAAGCGCCCCGTGCGGCGCCCCTGGCCCTTCGTGTAGCCCGCGATCACGAACTCCTGGCGGCCGTGCGTCTTGAGCTTGAGCCAGGCCCGCGAGCGCCGCCCCGGCTCGTAGGGCGAATCAGCGCGCTTCGCGATGATTCCCTCGAAGCGCTGCTCCTGCGCCGCCTGGAAGAGCAGCTCGCCATCGTCGAAGGCGTCGGAGAGCTGGACGCCGCCGCGGCGGAGATCGACCACTCCGGCGAGCCGATCCCGGCGCTCGACGAGCGGCAGCTCGAGGAGCGGCTCCCCCTCGACCTCGAGCACGTCGAAGGCGACGTAGAGGTAGACCGTGCCCTCCTTCCCCTGCTGCATCGCCGAGAAGGTGGCCCGTCCGTCGGCGCCGACGGCCACGACCTCGCCGTCGAGCACGCAGTCGGGGGTGCGGAGGCTTCGCTCGAGCGCCCTGGCGACCGTGGGAAAGCGCTCGTTCAGCCGATTGGCGTTCCGGCTGCGCAGGTCGACCTCGCCGCCGCGCATGGTCGCGAGCGCGCGATACCCGTCCCACTTGACCTCGAAGAGCCAGCCGTTCCCCGCCGGCACCTCGGTCGCCGGCGTCGCGAGCATCGGCTTGTACTCCCGCCGCCTCGCCGTGGCCGGAGCGGAAGCGTCCTCCTTCTTCTTGACGAGCAGCCAGTTCTTCGGATCGCCGGAGAGCTTCGCCGGCACCAGCGTCCAGAGCCCCTGGAGCCGCTCGCCGTGGAGCCGCACGGTCAGGCCGCCGTCGCGCTTCTCCTCGACGAGGTCGTAGGTGCCGCGATCCCAGATCTCGACCGTTCCGGCCCCGTAGTTGCCCTTGGGGATCTCGCCCTCGAAGCTCGCGTACTCGAGCGGATGATCCTCGACGTGAACCGCGAGGTGCTGCGTCCCGGGCTCGAGCGGAACGCCCTTCGGCACCGCCCAGCTCGCGAGCGCTCCCTTCCGCTCGAGCCGGAAGTCGTAGTGGAGCCGGGATGCGTCGTGGCGCTGGACGACGAAGGTCGGGGCGGCGCCGACCGAGGCGCCGGGGTCGTTCTCGAACGGCTCCGGGGTTCTCGCCGGATCGCGCTTCTCCCGGTACTCGCGCGTCGGCATCAGCCGTATCTCGCCTCGCGCTCGATGTTTCGTCCCTCCGGCCGCGGGGATCGAGACCACAAGCGGGGGTCAAGTTGAGGTCGGCGATTGCCGGCCTCAACGCATTCTCGGGCCATTCTCGATCCAGATCGGGAGCAGGGGATAAGCCTGTGGAAGATGTGGAAAGCCTGATTGCTCAGGCGAGCACGCCCATCGAGCGGAACTTCTGCCGCCGCCGAGCCCGCAGCTCGGCCTGGGGAACGTGCTCGAGCTCGTCGAAGGCGTCCGCGAGCGCCGCGCCGAGCAGCCTCGCCGCCTCGTCGTAGCTTTCGTGCGCGCCGCCCACGGGCTCGGGAACGATCCCGTCGATCACGCCGAGCTCGAGGCAATGGGCGGCGTCCGGCTTGAACGCCGCCGCGGCCTTCTGCCGCTCGCCGGCGTCGCGCCAGAGGACCGCTGCGCACCCCTCGGGGGAGATCACGGAGTAGATCGCGTTCTCCTGCATCAGGACGGTGTCGGCGAGGGCTATCGCAACTGCGCCGCCGGAGCCGCCCTCGCCGATGATGCAGGCGACCGTCGGCACCTTCAGCCGCGCCATCACGGCCTGCGAGCGGGCGATCGCCCCGCCCTGGCCGTGCTGCTCCGCCGCGACGCCCGGGTAGGCGCCCGGTGTGTCGACGAGAGTCGCGAGCGGGAAGCCGTGCCGCTCGGCTAGCTCCATCACCCGCATCGCCTTCCGGTAGCCCTCGGGAAAGGCCATTCCGAAGTTCCTGTTCGACCGCTCCTTGATGTCGCGACCCTTCTGATGCCCGACGAGCGCGACTGTACGACCTTCGAGTTTCCCGATCCCGGCGACGAGCGCCGCGTCGTCGGCGCGTCCCCGGTCGCCGTGCAGCTCGAACCAGTCGTCGAGGAGCCGCTCGACGTAGTCGAGCGTGTACGGGCGCTCCTCGTGCCGAGCGAGCTCGACCTTGCTCCAGATCTCCTCGTCGGTCGGCTCGGCCTCGATCCGGTCGAGCTGGCGCTTCAGGCGCTCGAGCTCGCCGGAGAGCCGGGCGCCGCGCAGAAGGTCGAGTCCGCTCAACCTGCTCAACCTGTCCCTGAGTCGAATCTCTGCATCGTTCGCCACCTAGCTCTCTCCGAAGAGCCGCAGCAGCCGCGCGAGCGTCAGGCGCAGCTCGGCGCGCCGCACGATCGCGTCGACGTGCCCGAACCGGAGATTGGACTCCGCGAGGCCGAAGTCGTCGGGGAGCTTCTCTCGCGTCGTCTGGGCAACGACGCGCGGGCCGGCGAACGACATCAGCGCGCCGGGCTCGGCGAGCAAGACATCCCCGAGGCTGGCGAAGCTGGCGAGCAACCCGCCCGTGGTCGGATGGGCCATCACGCTGAGGAGTGCGCAGCCGGACTCGTGCAGCTCCTCGACCGCGCAGACGGTCTTCGGAAGCTGCATCAGCGCGAGGATCCCCTCCTGCATCCGCGCGCCACCCGACGCCGAGATCGAGACGAGCGGCATCCCGGCTGCCGCGGCGCTCTCGCAGGCGCGCGCGAACTTCTCCCCGGTCACCGACCCCATCGAGCCGCCCATGAACGAGAAGTCCATGACTGCGAGCTCACAGGGCTGCTCCTCGATCGTCGCGCTTCCGATCACGAGCGCGTCGCCGAGCCCGGTTGCCACCTCGGCCTCGGCGAGCCGCTCCTTGTAGGAGCGCAGGTCGAAGAAGTCCAGCGGATCGGCGGAGCGCAGGTCGGCCGCCTCCTCGACGAAGGTGCCGCGATCGGCGAGCTGCTCGATCCGCTTCCGCGCCTTGACGGGGAAATGGTGACCGCAATGCGTGCAGACCCGCAGGGCCGCGTCGAGCTCGTCGTCGCGAAAGTGCGAGCCGCAGGTCGGGCAGGTGTTCGGGTGCTTCTTCGCCGGCGGCTCCGGAGCGTGCTTGTGCTCGATGGAGACGTCGATCCTGCTCGGAGCGGCCATGCCTGATCTTAGACCTGCTCCCGCCGCGCGAGGTTGCACACGCGGGGTCAGAGGTCGAGGGCGGCACAGAGCCGGACGAGCTTCTGATCGTTCGCCGGCTCATCGACGAGTCCGGAAAGCCCGGCGCCGGCGATCCGGGAGCGCGCCGCGATCGAGCGCAAGAGCTCCTCGAGCTCCGGCAGTACGAGCCCATCGGGCTCGGGCATGAAGACCGCGAGCTCGCCCGGCTCAACCGAGTCGCCGTCAAGAGCCACGTACACCGCGCCCGTGCCTGCGAGCGCCCGCTCGACCGCCCCGTCGCCGGTGTGGAGCCCGGAGCTCGCGATGAACTCGGCCTCGGCCGGATCGAGATTGCGCGCCCCGACGAGCGCGACATTCACCGGCTCGACCGCTCCCTCGTCGAGCAGCATCCGCAGCGGCATCCCCCAGGCGTTGCCCGACGGCGACGAGGCGGGGGTGTTGAGATCGCCGTGCGCGTCGATCCAGACGACCGCGAGCGTCTCAGCACCGGCCGACAGCCGCTCGATCGCGCCGAGGTGCGCGCAGCAGCACCCGCCCAGCACGAGCGGTCGATCTGGAAGCTCGGCCGCGACCGTCAACGTCTGCTCCGCGAGCGAGCCGGCCTCGACGACGCCCGTCTCGGGATAGGGCAGCTCGAGCCACGCGGCCGCGGCCATCGCCTCGCCGCCCTCGCCCCAGGCGCGCGGGACGCGCACGAGGCCCGCCCCGAACTCCCGCCCGCACGAGTGGCACTGGTACTCCGGGCCGATCGCGACGGCGGTGAGCGTGCGGCAATCGGGACAGCGGGCGCGGAGGCGACTCACGTTCGGAGCTCCCACGTGTCGCTCCGCCGCACCGGTCGCATCCCGACGCGTTCGTAGAGGCGCACCGCGCCGGTCGTGTTCTCGGCGTCCACGCCGAGCCCCACCCCCTTGAAGCCGCGCGCGCGAAGCGCCCGGAGGCCGTGGCGGAGGAGAGCCTCTCCGAGACCTCGCCGCCGCCAGGCGGGCCGGACGCCAAGGAGCTCGATCCAGCCGAAGTCTGGCTCGCCCGAGAAGTGGGGCGCGCACAGGACGAAGCCGGCGATCTCGTCCTCGGTCTCGTCCTTCGCGAGGGCGAGGAACCAGAGCGTCGCGTCGAAGGAGTCCCGGTCGCGGTGCCAGCGCCGCCACTGCTCGAAGCTCTGCTCGTGGAACTCCCAGTGGTCGGCGAACGCGCTCATGTGGGCGGCGTGGATCCGCTCCTCCTCGCCGTCGCGCATCGGACGAACCGCGATCCCCTTCGACAGCACGGGCGGGTCTGGCGGGGCGGCGAGCTCCACCCGCATCTGGAACGAATGACGGACGATCGCGAATTCCGCGTCGCGGTACGCGCCGGCGGCGATCTCGTCGACCGAAGGGGCGTAACCGCGGAGAACGGCGCCCGCGCCCGCGTGCTCGCGCGCCGCCCCGAGCAGGATGCTGGCGGCCTCGGGATCGAGCGCCCGCAGGTCGATGCTGAAGCGGCCGCCCTCCTCGGAGACATCGGCGTATCCGACGGAGCGACCATCGACCTCGGCCAGACGCATCCAGATGTCGGGTAGCCCGAACCAGTCCAGGATCTGGGCCGGCGCCAGCTCGCGCTCGCCGAAGAGAGCCCCCGAGTGCGCGTTCAGCAGCTCTGCGATTGCAGGCGCATCCTCACGCGTCGGCGCCCGTAGCTTCAGCTCAGACACCGGCAGGACGGAGCTCCTTCTCGTAGACGATCGCGTGCCAGAGCGTCCGCATCCCGGCGCGCTCGTAGACGCGGGTCGCGCCGGTCGGGCTCTCGGCGTCGACTCCCAGGCCGACCTTGCGCTCGCCTCGGCGATAGAACTCGGCGAAGGCCGTCTTCAGCAGCGCCTCGGCGATCCCGCGGCGACGGTAGGCGCGCCGCACGCCGAGCACGTCGATCCAGCCCTGGTCGGGGTCGCGGCGCTGCTCGCCGAAGACGACGCCCGCGATCTCCTCGCCGTCCACGGCCACCCACCAGAGCGTCGGATCGAACGTCTCGCGGCCGTAGCGCTTCTCCTGCCACTCCTCCCACGGAGTCGGTCGGTGCTCCCAGTGGTCGGCGAACGATTCCTGGTGTGCCGCATGGGACGCGCGGCCTTCCTCGGGATGGCGGTACGGGCGGATCTCGATTCCCGGCGCGGAAGCGGGCGCCGGCTCCTCCTCGAGCTCGATCACCATCCCGCGGAAGCCGCGCACCGCCTCGTAGCCGCGCTCGCGGTAGAAGCGCACCGTTGCCTCGTCTTGGTCGAGAGTAGCGTTCTGGAGGTAGACGCGCTCGCCGGCCGGCGCCCTCGGCTCTTCCTCACGCGCTCGCGCTTCGGTGAGGCGGACGATCTCCGTGCCGATCCCACGACCGCGTAGCTCCGGATGGACGTAGCCGTCGGCATTCAGCCGGCCTCCCTTGGAGCTGAAGTCGGCGTAGCCGGCGATCCTGCCGTCGAGCTCCAGGAGCCAGGCGTCGCGCACCAGGTCGAGGTCGGCCCAAGTCTCGACGAGCTCGCTCGCCGTCCAATCCGAGTCGCCGGCGACGGCGACGTCGGCGGCGCGCATCAGCTCGAGCACCACATCCAGATCGCCAGCGTCGGGCCGGCGGACGTTCACCGCGGGACGAGCTCGTCGAGCGCGTCCGGCAGGCCGGAGAGATCGGGCAGCTCCACGTCGGGTTCGTGCTTCGCTGCCTCGTCGAGCCGGTTGATCCAGACCGTCTTCAGCCCGAGCTCCTTGCCGGGCGCGATGTCGTGGAAGAGGCTCGCGGCCACGTGGACGTGCTGCTCGCGATCGGCGGTGAGCTCGTCGAAGCGCAGCCAGTGACCGTGCTCGGGCTTGTAGGCGCCGACGTCCTCGGCGACGACAACGAGGTCGAACGGCACGCCGAGCTGCCGCTGCGACGCGGCGATCAGGTCGCGATCAGAGTTCGAGAGGATCGCGAGGCGCCAACCGCGCCGCCGCAGCTCCGCGAGCGCCTCGGGCGCCTCAGGGAACGGCGGCCAGTCGGGAAGCGACTGCGGTAGGACGCCGCTCTCTCCTTCGGGGATCCCGTAGCCGACCTCGTTCGCGAGCCGCTCGAGCGTGAGGCTCAGCACCTCGGCGTAGGAGCGGTAGCGCTCGGCCTGGACCTCCGGCTCGAGCTCGTGGAACCGGCGCAGGAGCTCCGGCGCCTGCTCTGCGCCGTAGAGCCGCTCGAGCACCCCGCCGATCCCGGCGTTCCAGTCGATCAGCGTGCCGTAGCAGTCGAAGGTGGCCCAACGGGACATCGCCTGATCGTAACGCGGGCGCCGTATGCGCTCATGAGGCAGCGGCCCGCACGACGACCTCGACCGCCTCTGCGACCGCCTGCGCGAGCGTCAGCTCCCGCCCATCGGCCTCCAGCCCGCGGAACGAGGCTTCCCCGAGCCGGAGCTGCAGTCCGGACACGGCGCGCTCGTAGCCGTTTCGCTCCTCCGGCCCGATCGGAATCCCGAGGTGCTCCAGCATGGCGATTCCCGCGCCCAGCAGCCGTGCGGCGCTGCGCTCGTCCCCGGCGACCGCGGCGAGCTCGCCGATTCCCTCCAGGCAGTACGCGATCACCTCCTTGTACCCGAGCTCGGCGCCGAGCTCCAAGCTTTCCCGCAGACACCATCCCGCATCGTCGAGGCGCCCCTCGTTCAGGGCAGCTCGCCCGAGATTGTGCAGCGAGATCGACGTTTGATCCTGGTCACCCTCGCTGCGCGCAACCGCGAGCGCCTCCTCGCCGAGCGCTCGAGCGCGGTCGCGGTCGCCGGCGAGTCCTGCGATCGCGGCGAGGTTGGAGAGCGTGACCATCAGCGCGCGGCTGTCGTCGACCCGGCGAAAGAGGGGAAGCGTCTCCTCGAACAGCGCCTCGGCCTGCTCGAGGTTGCCCTCGGCGACGGCAACGCCGCCGAGGTTCGAGAGCATCCGGGCGGCCGATCGCTCGTCTCCCAGGCTCCGGTAGATGCCCAGCGCCTCTTCGAGCAGAGCCCGCGCCTCCTCGGTGTCCCCCTGCCGATCGACGAGGATCGAGGCCGCGTTCAGTGCCTTCGCGCGCACGCGGAGCGGCGCCTCTCCGCCCCGAGAGAGCGCGCCCTCGAGCCACCTGCGACCCTCGCTCAGATGGCCGCGCAAACGCAGGAAGTACTCGAGCGCGCTCGCAAGCCGCAGCTCGAGCTCGACGGCGCCCGCCGAGCCGGCCCAGGCGAGCGCCGCCCGCAGGTTGTCGTGCTCCTCGTCGAGACGGGCGAGCCAGAGCGCAGCCTCGTCCCCCTTCAACTCCGGCTCGGCCTGCTCGGCCAGGGCGAGGAGATGCTCGGCATGGCGCCGACGCGTCTCCGCGAGCTCCCCCCGCGCCTCGAGTTGCTCCGAGGCGTAATCGCGCACGGAGGCGAGCATCGTCAGCCGCACCCCATCCGTCGAGCCGCGCTCCCGGACGAGGCTCTTGTCGACCAGCGAGGCGATCGTGTCGAGGCCCGCCTCGCACACGTCCTCGGCGGCCTCGATCCCACAGCTGCCTGCGAAGACGGCGAGTCGTGCGAACAGAGCCCGCTCGTCCTCGTCCAGCAGGTCGTGGCCCCAGTCGATCGCCGCTCGTAGCGGCTGCTGCCGCCGTGGGAGATCCCTCGGGCCGTCGACGAGCAGTCGCAGCCGGTCCTTCAGCCGGGCGCGAAGCGCGTCAGGCGAGAGGACGCTCGTGCGCGCCGCCGCGAGCTCGAGCGCCAACGGCAGCCCGTCGAGCGCGATGCAGATCTCCGCTACCGCGTGCTCGTGACCCTCGAGCCGGAAGTCCGGCCGAGCCGCCCGGGCACGCGCGAGGAAAAGCGCCACCGCCTCGTTCCGCGCGAGCGACTCGACGTCGTCCCAGTCCGCCCGCTCGGGCAGCGCGAGGGGCGGCACGGGGTATGCGTGCTCGCCCGACAGACGGAGGACGGAGCGACTGGTGACGAGCACCTTCAGCCCGGAAGCAGCTGCGAGGAGGTCCGTGACGAGCGGCGCAGCCTCGGTGACGTGCTCGAAGTTTGTCGAGAACGAGCAGCGCGCGCTTGGCGGCCAGATGCGTCCGGAGGTCGTCGATGAGCGTGGCGTTGCCGCTCTCGACCACGCCGAGCGCTCCTGCGACCGTTGAAGCGACAAGCTCGGGGTCGACCACCGGTGCGAGCATGACGAGCCACACACCGTCCTCGTGCTCGCCGCGCGCCTCCTCGGCCGCCGCGAGGGCGAGCCGCGTCTTGCCGGTTCCGCACGTCTTCCCTCCCGAGGAGCGCCGAGACAGCGGCGAGCTCGAGCCCTCGTCCGACCAGGGGAGTCGCAGGGGCGGGGAGATTGGAGGCAGGAGCCGCAGGCGAGAGTGGCGGCGCGAGCGACGCGTCCTGGCGCAGGATCGCCCGCTCGAGCTCTTGCAGGGCCGGGCCCGGCTCGACACCGAGCTCGTCCACGAGAGTGCGGCGGGCCGAGGCGTACCCTTCGAGCGCCTCGGCCTGGCGCCCCGAGCGGAGAGCGCGACCAGGTGCTGACCGCGAAGGCGCTCGCGAAACGGATGCTCCGCAACGAGCGCCTCGAGCTCGGGAATCAGCTCGGCATGGCGTCCCAGAGCGAGCTCTGCCTCCACGCAGGCCTCGACGGCGCCGAGCCGCTCCTCCTCGAGCCGCCCGGCCTCCGTGCGAGCGAACGATGCGTCCGGAATGTCTGCGAGCGCGGGGCCGCGCCAGAGTGCCAGCGCCTCACGGAAGGCCCCGGCGGCCGCCGCGGGGCGCGACGACCGAGCGCCGAGCACGAGCCGGCGAAACAGCTCGACGTCGACCTCGTCCGACGCCACCTGCAGCGAATAGCCGGAGCCGCGCGTAATCAGACGCTCGGCGGCCAGAACGCGCCGCAGCCCGTGCACGGCCACCTGAATCGCGTTGGCGGCGGAGTCGGGCGGCCGCTCACCCCAGAGGCAATCGACGATCCGCTCGCGACCGACGAGCTCATTGGCGTGGAGCGCGAGGAAGGCGAGCAGCGCGCGCTGGCGCGGGCCGCCGAGCGGCAGCGCGTTGCCTCCGCTCGTGACCTCGACCGGTCCGAGCAGCCTGAACTCCAATCTCTGCGCCGCAGTAAGCACGCCGTAAGC
>JBPCJB010000041.1:0-3437 GCA_051005735.1 Gaiellaceae bacterium
CCGGCGGCCGCGGCTCTCGCTCACCCGTGCCGCAAGCTGAAGCTCCCGGTTGATCGGCACCGGCTTGCGGTAGCGAATCGCGATCCGCGCGGTCACGGTCGGGAACCGAAACCAGGTCGCTAGCAGCCCGCACGCCTCGTCGAGCGCGGCGCCGACAATCCCGCCGTGGACGAGCCCCGGGCCTCCCTGGTGCTCCTCTCGAAAGGTCACGACCGATTCGTACCGCTCCGCTCCCTCGGTTGCCGGAAGCGCCAGCCGGAGCCCGAGCGCATGGTCGCCGCAGCCGAAGCAGGCGGGGTCGTGGTGGGGCGGGATCTCTACGAGCTGCTCATGCGGCGAACGGCAGCCGGATGTCCGAGACGTCGAGGCCCAGGCTCGACGCCATCCGGATCCCGTCCTTGACGTCCTCCTGGAGCCGCCGGATGTCGGTCTCTCGCATCACGTTCCCGATCCAGGCGCGCTCCTTCGGCCGCCAGAGCGCGTGCTCGACGAAGATCGGGAGCAACCGGTTGGCCGCCTTGATCAGGCGATCCTTCGACTCCTTCGACGCGTGCTCCATCAGCACGCGCTCGTAGGCGACGCCCGAGCTGTGATGGATTCCGTCGTCGATCGTTAGCCGGTTGCAGACGTCTTCGAGAATCGTGCCGCGGGCGGAACGAGCGATCAGGCGGAAGCGGGGGATGATCAGCCGCTCGAAGAAGACCTGCATCTGGAAGACCTTCTCCTCGAGCGTCTCCGCCTCGAGCGTCAGCTTCGCGAGCTCGTCGAGATGGGGGTCGCGCTCGGCCGTGCCACCGGCTTCTGTCGCGAGCTTGAGCCAGGCCTCGACGTGGCGCGCCTCGTCCTGGACCATCGTCGAGTAGTAGAGCTTCGCCTCGGGATGCGGGGCCATGTTCAGGAGCTGCCCGGCCATCTGAACCGCCAGCTCGTCGGCCTGGAGTTGCTGCGTGATCACCGAGCGCCAGACGGCGCGGCGGCGCTCCTTCTTCTCGGGCGAGGCGCCGGCGCGCGTCTCCGGGATCGGCGGGATCTCGCCCCACGCGAGGTCGCGGACCTGCCACTCCTGCTTCTTCGCGAGCTCGTAGAAGCGGAGGACGCCACGCGCCTTGTCGTCGTGGGCGGCGTCGTCGGCCGCGGCGCGCTCGGCCTCGAGCAGCGGCTCGAAGGTCGCGTTGGCGTTGATCGGCGCCTCTGTGACGGGATCGGCGGACATCGCGCCCGAATCTAGCGGAGTCCACCACGCTCATGGTGGGCGCGGAAAAAGTTCTCGGAGCCGGCGGTCGCCATCGCTGCCGAGGCGGAGATCTCGAGCGCGAGCGCCGTCGCGGCCACGATCTGGGCGAAGCGGTAGACGGCGCCGGTTCCCGCGCAGCCGAGGAGCGCGAGCCAGGAGCGGGCGTAGGGGAGCGTGGTGCCGCCCCCGACCGTTCCGACCTCGAGCCCCGGGAAGCGGATCGCAGCGTGAAGCCCGCCATCCGCCGTTCGATGCGCCGTGCCATGCGCCATCGAGCTCGTCCCGACCATTCCAAGATCCTGGCCGGTGCAGGCGAAGATCGCCGCAATCGCCGAGGCCGGAGTGAAGGCGACCGACTGCATTCCCGACGCGACCGCGCCATGCGTTCCTGCCCACGAGAGCTCCAGCAGATCGTCGACGGTCGTCCTCAGCACGCGCCGCACGGTTTCGGCGTCGAGCGTCGCCTCGGCGAGCACGGTCTTCCCGTGGCCCGAGCCGAAGAACTGATGCGAGGGCTTCTTGTCGCCGCCCATGTTCGCCTCGAGGATCGCCCGCTCGGGCTGCACCGGCGCCTGCTGCATCACGTAGCCCATGTTGAGCGCGTAGCTGTTGCGGGTCATCATGTTCGGGCCGCAGGCGTCCCCGGTCGTCCAAGCCCAGAGGACGTGGCACATCGGCCCGACGACGTGCGCTTTCACCTCGCGCAGCTTCGCCCGCTTCGAGAGGGAGGGGTCGTCGAGGGCGAGCAGGAAGGAACGGAGGTCGTCGACCGACGCCTCGATCCACTTTGCAAGTGCAACAGCATCCTCAGTATTCTTGCAGATGAAGCAGGAAGCTCTAGTTATCCTGTCGTGGAGCACGTACGTTCGGAAGCCGCCGGCGCCCACGGCGGCCTTCAACCCTCGCGAGACGGAGGCAGCGAGGCCGCCCTCGGTGTGCGCGAGCGGTACGAGCAGCTCTTCGCTCGAGCGGCCCGTCTCGCTCAGCGTTCCTGCGGGCTCCTCGAGCTCGTAGGCCCCGAGCTCGACGAGTAGCGGCCCGACGACCGAGACGGGGATCACGGCGACGCCGGTATGCGACTCCTGGGCGCGTCCCCAGGCCTCGTCGTCGTGGTCGAGCGGCTCGTCGCCGACGACCTCTCGGATCGCGTCTCGCCGGGCCCGAATCGAGTCGGCGTCGTTCTTCCTGGGCCAGCGCTCCACCGGCAGAGCTTATTCTGGCCTTCATGCCGGCGACGCTCATGGACGGAAAGGGGCTCGCGGCACGTGTTCGCGCCGAGGTTGCGGCCGAGGTTGCCCGCCTCGGCCCGATCGGGCTCGCGACGGTGCTCGTCGGCGACGATCCGGCCTCCGATGTCTACATCCGGCTCAAGCACAAGGCCTCGACCGAGGTCGGGATCGAGTCTCGTGACGTCCGACTTGCCGGGGCCACTACAGAGGCGGAGCTGCTCGAGCGCGTCCGTCAGCTGAACGCCGACGAATCGATCGACGGGATCCTCGTTCAGCTGCCGTTGCCCGACGGGATCGACGATGCCCGGATCATCGCGGCGATCGATCCGAGCAAGGACGTCGACGGCCTGCATCCGTTCAACGCGGGTCAGCTCCTCCTCGGCCGGGCCACCTTCGTTGGCGCGACCCCGATCGGAGTGCTGGCGCTTCTCGACGAGTACGGGGTCGAGCTCGCCGGTGCGAGAGCCGTCGTGCTCGGGCGGAGCGACATCGTCGGCAAGCCCGCTGCGCTCCTTCTCCTGCAGCGAAACGCGACGGTCACGATTTGCCACTCGCGCACGCGCGAACTGGCCGCAGAGGTCGCACGGGCCGATGTCCTCGTCGCGGCGGTTGGGATCCCCGGCCTCGTTCGGGCCGACTGGGTGAAGGAGGGAGCGACGGTGATCGACGTCGGGATCACCCGCGCCGAGAAGGGTCTCGTGGGCGACGTCGATCCCGCGGCGGCCGAGCGCGCGGGGCTGCTCACACCCGTACCGGGCGGGGTCGGCCCGATGACGATCGCGATGCTTCTGCGCAACGCCGTCAAGGCGGCGCACTACCGCTCTGGGGCTCTTGCGTTTCCCGGTTTATGAGGCTATGTTTCGCGCGCTTACAGGTCAGCGGCACCGGTGCATGCACCACTGTCGCTTCACGCAAGGAGGAACATCAGTTGGCGCAGGGCACCGTTAAGTGGTTCTCGAACGAGAAGGGCTACG
>JBPCJB010000042.1:0-4851 GCA_051005735.1 Gaiellaceae bacterium
GCAATGTCGGCTACGAGTTCGTGGACAAGATCGTGGGCGGTGTGATCCCGCAGAGCTTCCGGCCCGCGGTCGACAAGGGGATCCAGGAGGCGATGCACCATGGCGAGCTCGCGGGCGCGCCGGTGCAAGGGATTCGCGTGCTGCTCGTCGACGGCTCCTACCACACCGTCGACTCGTCCGAGATGGCGTTCAAGATCGCGGGCTCGATGGCGTTCAAGGAGGCGTACTCGAAGGCCGAGCCGGTGCTGCTCGAGCCGATCATGGAGCTCGAGGTGACCGTCCCGGACGAGGCCGTGGGCGCTGTCAACGGCGATCTCAACTCGCGCCGCGGGCGCCTGCACGGGATGGAGCCGGCCTCCGGGATGACCACCATCAACGCCGAGGTCCCGATGTCCGAGGTGCTCACGTACGCGCAGTCGCTCACCTCGCTTACGGGTGGCCGCGGCGACTACTCCATGCACTTCCTCCGCTACGAGGAGGTCCCCGCGCACGTCGCGCAGAAGGTGATCGAGGTCACGAGACGAGAGCGCGAGACCGCCGGAGCGCATTAGGAGGGCTTGGCGAAGTACCGCTGTGCCCGGCTCGGCACGCCGTGGCGGCGTCCTCAGTCGCGTCCCATACCTAGGGTATGAACGCTTCCTGCGTCCTTGCCACAGCGCACCAGCGCACCGATCCGAACGAGCGCCATTCCGCCAAGCCCTCCTAGTTTCCGCCTGTGGATAACTCCGGCCGTTTGCTACGGTCGGAGGCATGCGCGTCACGCGATCAGCAGCGACGCGGACGTGCGCGATCTGCGAGCGCACGCTGCTCATGGGGGAGCACACCGTCCGCTATCTGCCCGGCGGCGGCGACTATGTCGATGTCTGTCCTCTTTGCCAGGACATCGCTCTCGAGCACGGGTGGGTGCGGGAGGGGAGCCCGACGACGCCGACCGTGCCGCGAGACCTTCGCCGGCGGAAGCTCCCGTGGGGAAGCCTCTTCGGGGCGCAGCGCGGAGTGGAGGCGCCGGTCGCGGCCGAGCCGATCCTGCGCCGGCTCTCGGATCAGGAGCTCGATCTCGTCGAAGCCGCCGACCTCTTCAACGCGAGCCCCTACCGCCGAACGGTCGCCGGGATCGCCAAGAGCCTCGGAGCGCCAAAGGCGTCGATCGTGCCGCTCTCGGGCGTCAGCGGCGAGATGATCGTCTCGGTCGCCTGGGAGATCTCCTGGTACCAGTACCGGGTCAGCCCAGAGTCCGTCCAGCCGGTGCGGCTCGCCGAGCGCGGCCACGACCTCGGCGAGCTCGAGGGCGGCTACCAGGGCTGGAACGCGAGCCTCGCAGACGACGGCCGGCTGATGCCCGACATCGCTCGGGTCTGAGCGATGGCCGGCTGGCACGCGAAGCCGCTCGCCGACGTCCGACGATCGGCCCAGAGGAGCCGACCGACCCCGTCTGGCATCCGCTGCAGCACCATCTGCGGATGACTGCGTTCGGTGCGAATGCCTACGTGGCAGCCGAGAGCGGACTGAACCTGCTCGGAGCGCACGAAGAGACCGAGAGCGGCCAGGAAGAGCTCTACGTCGTCGTGTCCGGAGCCGCGCTCTTCACGCTCGACGGCGAGGACGTCGATGCTCCGGCGCCGTTCGTCGTCGCCGTACTCGACCCCGCCGTGACGCGTGCGGCCGTCTCGGTCGAGCCGGGCACAACGGTGCTTGCGTTCGGCGGCGAGCCACGCGAGGGATTCGAGTCGAGCTGGGGCGCGCGCTGGTTTCGGAGCGTGCCCCGCGCAGGGGATGGCGGAACCAGGGTAAATCCCTCAGACTGAGCCGATGATCTACTGCGTCATCCCGAGGGAGCTCGAGGCGGAGCTCTACGACAAGCTGGTCGAGTACTACAGCGACAACCCGAACGTGACCGTGATCATCGACCGTCGCGAGGGCGACGATCGTCGCAACGGCCGCGGTTACGGTGGCCACCGCGCGCTCCGCGATCGACGCCGCGCGCGCATTCCGGGCACCTTTCCGGACACGTCTGCGCCTGACTAGACTGCCCGCCGATGGCCGTCACCGGCGCAAAGGAGTTCAAGAACTACATCGGCGGCGAGTGGGTTGGCGCCGTCTCAGGCGAGACCTTCGAGTCGCACGTTCCCGCGACCGGCGAGGTGCTAGGGAGCTTCCCGCGCTCGAGCGCCGAGGACGTCGACCGGGCCGTCGCCGCCGCCAAGGATGCGTTCGCGGAGTGGCGCCTCGTCCCGGCCCCGGAGCGCGGCCAGATCCTGCTCCGGTTCGCGCGCCTGCTCGAGAACGAGAAGCAGGAGCTGACCGAGCTGATGAGCCGCGAGATGGGGAAAGTGCTCGTAGAGGCCGGCGGCGACGTCCAGGAGGCGATCGACATGTCGGTCTACATGGCCGGCGAGGGCCGGCGCATGTTCGGCCACACGACCCCGTCCGAGCTGCGCGACAAGTTCCAGATGTCTGTGCGGATGCCCGTCGGCGTCGTCGGCGCGATCACGCCGTGGAACTTCCCGATCGCGATCCCAGCGTGGAAGCTCGCGCCCGCGCTCGTCTGCGGCAATACGGTGGTCCTCAAGCCCGCGGAGGACACGCCGCTCCTCGCCGAGCGCTTCATCGAGCTGCTCTCCGAGTCGGGCCTGCCGGACGGCGTCGTCAACCTCGTCCACGGCTACGGCGAGGAGGCCGGCGACCGACTCGTCCGGCACCCCGACGTCCCGATCATCACCTTCACGGGCTCGCGCGAGACGGGGGTGCTCGTGACGAAGAACGCCGCCGACAACCTCAAGCACGTCCACCTCGAGCTCGGCGGCAAGAACGGAATCATCGTCATGGACGACGCCGACCTCGACCTGGCCGTCGAGGGAATCGTCTGGTCGGCCTTCGGCACCACTGGTCAGCGGTGCACCGCCGCGAGCCGGGTAATCGCGCACGAATCGATCTACGACGAGCTGCAGAAGCGGCTCGTGACGCGTGCCGAGACGATGCGGATCGGCCCGGGCTGGGATCCAGAGACCGACCTTGGCCCTGTGATCAACCGCGACGCGCTCGACAAGATCCACTCCTACACGGGAATCGGCGCCGACGAGGGCGCGAAGCTCCTCACCGGCGGCGAGATCGCCTCGGACGGCGACCTCGGCAAGGGCTTCTACTACCGACCGACGATCTTCTCGGAAGTCGAGCCGCAGATGCGGATAGCGCAGGAGGAGATCTTCGGGCCGACGACCGCGCTGATCCGGGTCAAGGACTTCGAGGACGCGATCCGCGTCACGAACGGGATCCGGTACGGCCTCTCCTCCTCGATCTTCACGCGCGACGTCAACAAGGCCTTCCGGGCGATGCGCGATCTCGCGACCGGGATCACCTACGTCAACGCCGGGACGACAGGCGCCGAGGTGCACCTGCCATTCGGCGGCACGAAAGACACGGGGAACGGCCACCGCGAGGCAGGCCAGGCGGCGCTCGACGTCTTCACGGAGTGGAAATCGATCTACGTCGACTACTCCGGCAGGCTCCAGCGCGCTCAGATCGACAACGTCGAATGATCGAGAAGGTCAACCTCACGGAGAAGCTCGCCTCGTTCGACGAGGCATTTCGACCAAGGATCGTCGGCTACTACAACGACAACAAGATTCAGGTAGCCAAGACACGTGGCGAGTTCGTCTGGCACTCGCACGCTGAGACGGACGACTTCTTCCTCGTCGTCTCGGGGCGCCTGACGATCCAGCTGCGCGATCGTGACATCGAGCTCGACGCCGGTGACCTCTTCGTCGTACCCCGCGGTGTCGAGCACTGTCCGCGGGCAGATCCGGAGGCGCACGTGCTGCTGATCGAGCAGAGCGGAACGCCGAACACGGGCGACTCGACTGAACGTGGGGCTGCACCCGAAGAGGAAATCTGAGTTCAGTGAGAGCGCGCCTCTACACCGACGGCGGCGCTCGCGGAAACCCCGGGCCTGCCGCCTACGGGTACGTCCTCGAGGCCGACGACGGCACCGTGCTGGCGGCGCACGGGGAGTCGATCGGGATCGCGACGAACAACGTCGCCGAGTACAGCGCCCTGATCGCGGGGCTGGAGCGGGCGGTCGAGCTCGGCCTCGGGGACCTCGAGGTCGTCTCCGACTCGGAGCTGATGGTCAAGCAGATGCGTGGCGAGTACAAGGTCAAGAATGAGGCCCTTCGCCAGCTTTCGCTCCGTGCCAGGCGGATAGCGAAGGCGGCTGGCACGGTTCGCTACACCGCGGTGAGACGCGAGCAGAACACGCTCGCCGACCAGCTCGTAAACGAAGCTCTGGATGCCGTCGGCTAGAGCTGGGTTGTACCGGTGATGTGGTGCAGCTCGACGTCGAGCCCGAGCGGGCTCAGGTGCGCGGCCTTCGCGATCCCGTCCTGCTCGTCGAGTGTCAGCCAGAGCCCCTGCTCGAACTCCTGGATCGACTCGAGCTGATCGAGGCGGAAGCTGAGCGAGCAGGTGTGGTCGCCGCCGACGAAGAGCAGGCGCGCCTCCACGTTGCCCGAGCGCCCGAAGTCATGACCCTGCCGGAAGACGACCTCCCAGTGCTCCATCACCGCCGTCCACTCCTCGAGCTGATCGGCGAAGAGCGCGAGCTCCTCCGCGATCTCGACCTCGACGGCAGCATCGGCACGCTCGCCGGGAGTCTCACGAGGCTGGACGCGAAGGCTCGCCACGACGGCTCGGGTACCCGCCCGTGCTCGGGTCAAACCCGGGAGCCCCCGCTATACTGCGCCCCGCGCGGATGTAGCTCAGTTGGCTAGAGCGTCTGCTTGCCATGCAGAAGGTCGTGGGTTCGAGTCCCATCATCCGCTCTGATGAAACCGCCGCAAATCGGAGGTTTCGTGT